>NZ_JBSGJX010000026.1:0-127349 GCF_053605785.1 Nonomuraea sp. NPDC003754 | reverse complement strand
GAAACGGCGTCACGCCCGTACCTGCCAGCCGAACAGGCGAGGTCGCCCGCCCACGGTCCGCTCCATCCGCGTCCTATCCTGCGACTGGTTCGCGAGAATCCATCGTGGGGATATCGGCGAGTGTACGGCGAGCTCACCGCACTCGGCATCAAGGTCGCTGCGTCGACGGTCTGGGAGATCCTCAAGCAGGAAGGTCTTGATCCGGCGCCCGAGAGGGCGTCCACCACGTGGGCCGACTTCCTGCGCTCGCAGGCCGACGCCCTGTTGGCCTGCGATTTCATCGAGACCTCACCCTCGATGGGCAGCGCCAGTACATCCTGGCAGTCATCGAGCACGCCAGCAGGCGCGTGCGCGTGCTGGGCACCACCGCGCACCCGAACGCGAGCTGGGTCATCCAGGCGATCAAGAATCTCGTGATGGATCTGGACGAGGCGGGCTGCCGGGCGCGCTACCTGACTCGGGACCGGGATGCGAAGTTCCCGGCCCTCATGGATGAGGTCCTGTCCGACGCCGGCGTCCAGACCGTGCTCACCGGTATCCGGATGCCGCGCATGAACGCGGTCATGGAACGATGGGTGCAGTCGTGCCGCCGAGAGCGTCTCGACCGCTGCCTGATCTGGAACGAACGCCACCTACGGCACGCCCTGCGCGAGTACGAAAAGTTCTACAACCAGCACCGAGCCCATCAGGCCCTGGCCCAAGCGGCACCGTTGCGTACCGTGCCAGATCCGATCACCGATCCGAAGCGAATCGCCGACCTGAACATACGCCGACGAGACCTGCTCGGCGGGGTCCTCCACGAGTACTCACATGCCGCTTGAGCTGCGTGGATGGAATTCTCGGCAGGCGCACAGGCGCCCGCGCATGTGCACGCCGACCGGGGCACCTCGATGACCTCCAAGCCGGTCGCGGTGCTGCTGGCCGACATGAACATCGCCCAAAGCCACAGCCGGCCCCGGGTATCCAACGACAACCCCTACTCCGAGGCGCAGTTCCGGACGCTGAAGTACTGCCCGGTCTTCCCCGAGCAGTTCGGGTCTATCGCCCACGCCCGCGCCTTCTGCACCGAGTTCTTCACCTACTACAACCATGAGCATCGGCACTCGGGCATCGGGCTGCACACCCCGGCCTCGGTCCACCTGGGTACCGTCGATCGGATCCGGGCCGAGCGGGCGCGGACGCTTCAGGCTGCCTACGCCGCCAACCCCGGCCGGTTCCGTCGCAAGCCAACTCCGCCCAGCCTGCCCAAGGCCGTCTGGATCAACGAACCCGTCAAGGAGGAAACCAGCTCCGATATAGAACAAGTCGCCTAAAAGGTCTCAAACGGTTTGACAGCTACCGGTACGGCAGCGCCGGACTTACGACCCCGCGCTTGCTGCTGCCCCAAGGGCAGCGGCGACGATGGGCACATGCGAGATCTGATGGTCATTGGGGAGTTCGCCGCGCGTAGCCGACTCAGCCACAAGGCGCTTCGCCTCTATGCGGACAAGGGGTTGCTGAAACCCGCCTACGTCGACCCTCGCTCCCGTATTCGTTTTTATCAGCCTGCGCAGGTGGCGAAGGCTCGGTTGATTACGCTGCTGAGGGCCCTCGGAATGCCTCTGTCCCTCATCGGGTCCGTCCTCTCGGCAGAGGGTGAGCAAGCAGCGAAGCTGGTGGCTGACTACTGGCGGTGCTGTGATCGGGAGCACCGTGCCCGCCAACCTCTCGCAGGTCACATCCAGGACATTCTGCAAGGAAGGGAAGCGCCCATCTATGTGGTTGCCGAACGTGAGGTCCGCCAGCAGAAGGTCGCTTTTGTGCAACAGCATGTGACGGCTGAACGCCTGGAGGCGTTCCTCGGTGAGGTCACGGAGGAGCTGTTTGCGTACCTTCGTACAGCAGATGCATGTCTGTCCGGACCGGTGTTCGCCGTCTATCACGGGCTTGTCGACCAGGACGGCAACGGACCGGTCGAGGTGTGCGTCCCGACGGATTCCCCGATCCAGCCCGCTGGGCGTATCGGTGTGCGTCTGGAGCCGGCGCACCGACAGGCGTTCATCGAGCTGCGCAAGGCACAGAGTGAGTACCCGACGGTGGCGGGGGCCTTCGAGGCGGTGGCCTCGTGGCTCGACAGGCAGGGGCTGCACCCGAGTGCATCCGCGCGTGAGGTCTACTACCCGAACTGGGCGACGGCCGGTGCAGGTGAGCACGTCATGGACGTCGCCGTGCCCTTTCGAGCCCTCACGAGCGCCTCAGCTTGATCTTTGACCTTGTGGTCTGGGCGAGCGCCACGTAGGCAGTTTCGCAGACCGTTCGGTACCAAACCCGCAGGCTGGTGCGGTAACTCTTGAGAACTCGCGCGGCGAGCACGCTGTCGGCGTCGTAGAACGTCCAACAGAATCGTGGCCCGTGCGGTAGATCGAGCGGGTCGCCATTGGGGACCCGAAACAGCGACACCCCGGCGAGCCGGACACGACGCCGACCGCGTCCGCCGCATCGAGGGCGGCTCGTCCACGGTGACGGCGTAGAGACCTACCTCTCGGCTGCCGTAACGACAGTCCGGTCCCCGCTATGCCCTTCACGCCGTGAGAGCGGGCCTCGGCCATGTAGTGCGCATCCGGGGTGCGGGTGACCGGGACGTTCGAGCCCCACAGCATCAGGTAGGCCGCATCCCACCAGTCGGCCGACTCCGGCACGTCGGTCTGGTCGCCGAACATCTGCGGCGAGGCGACCGGCAGGTCGGCGTACCAGTCGTAGAACGACAGCATCGTCCCGCCGATCAGCGAGACGAAGCGGGCTCCGACCGCGTGCGAGGCCATCGACATCGCCAGGATCGGTACCGTACCGGCTCGCAGGTGCCGGCCCAGCTTCAGCAGAGCGTGGCTGACCGGACCGTCCATCCCTGCCATATGTCTGACTCCTCACCATACGGGCGAATCGGGACATGCCCGCCATCGGCGTTTCATGACCAAAAGTCCGCACGGGAAACCCTTTCAGCCAGCGGGAGGAGCGTGACAGAGTCTTTGGTCCCATCCACCGGCCAAAGACAAAGATGACACCTGCCAGCTCTGACCAGGTCAAAGAGAACCTGGCCACGATGGTCGGGCACCAGGTGGCTCTGTCGGCTCGCGAATGGATCTTCAAAGAGACGCCTTTGCTTGCTAGGTTCGGATCATGCCCGTTCCGCGCCGCCATGCTCTGCCGGTGTCCGCTGCGAGGTCGCGGTAATGCCGATGGATCCGTTGCGGCCGGGTGACCCGGCCCGGGTCGGTGACTATGTGCTGTCGGCGCGGCTGGGTGCGGGTGGGATGGGCGAGGTGTTCTTCGGCCGTTCCCTCGGTGGCCGGCCGGTCGCGGTCAAGCTGGTCCATCCGGTGTACGCCGCCGACCGCGAGTTCCGGCCCCGCTTCAAGCGGGAGGTGGAGGCGGCCCGCACTGTCGGCGGCTTCCACACCGCGCCGGTGGTGGACGCCGACCCGGACGCGGACCGGCCGTGGATGGTCACCGCGTATGTGGCAGGCCCCTCCCTCGCCGAGGCGCTCACCGAACACGGCCCGCTCCCGGCGGTGACGCTCCGCGCCCTGGGCGCTGGGCTGGCGGATGCGTTGAAGGCCATCCACAAGGAGGGAGTGATCCACCGGGATTTGAAACCGTCCAATATCCTGCTCGCCGCCGACGGACCCCGGGTCATCGACTTCGGGATCGCCCGCGCCGTCGACGCCTCCGGCGCCACCGCCCGCGTCGGCACGCACGGGTTCATGTCCCCGGAACTGCTGACCGGCCAGGCGCTCACGCCGGCCTGCGATGTGTTCGCTCTCGGCCTGGTGCTGGCCCACGCGGCCGGGGTGCGGCCGTTCGGTGAGGGGCCGGTCGAGGCGCTCAACTACTGGATCGTCCACCAGGACCCCGATCTGACCGGCCTCGATGGCGGCGCTGCGGTTGCTGCCCATGGGCGATCGGGACAAGGACATCGAGATTCTCGCCCTGCGCCACCAAATCAACGTTCTTCACCGGCAGCTCGGCGCCGACGTCCGGGTGAGATTCGCTGCTGAGGACCGGACCTTTCTCGCCGCGCTCCTGGAACCACTGCCTCGTGAAGTTCTGCGCCGACTGCGGCTCCTCGTCCGCCCGGACACCGTTTTGCGCTGGCATCGCGATCTGATGAAGCGGCGTCATGCCCGTACCTGCCGGCCGAACAGGCGAGGTCGCCCGCCCACGGTGCGGTCCATTCGTGTCCTCATCCTGCGACTGGTTCGCGAGAATCCATCGTGGGGGTATCGGCGAGTGCATGGCGAGCTGACCACGCTCGGCATCAAGGTGGCTGCGTTGACGGTCTGGGAGATCCTTAAGCAAGAAGGGCTTGATCCGGCACCTGAGCGGGCGTCGACCACGTGGGCCGACTTCCTGCGCTCGCAGGCCGGCGCTCTGTTGGCCTGCGATTTCATCGAGACCATCACTTTGAACGGGCAGCGCCAGTACATCCTGGCGATCATCGAGCACGCCAGCAGGCGCGTTCGCGTGCTGGGTACCACCGCGCACCCGAACGCGAGCTGGGTCATCCAGGCGGTCACGAATCTCGTGATGGATCTGGAGGACGCGGGCTGCCGGGCGCGCTATCTGATCCGAGACCGAGACGCGAAGTTCCCGCTCCTTATGGACGAGATCCTCGCCGACGCCGGCGTCCAGACCGTGCTCACCGGTATCCGGATGCCGCGCATGAACGCGGTCATGGAGCGATGGGTGCAGTCGTGCCGCCGCGAGCTCCTGGACCGCTGCCTGATCTGGAACGAACGCCACCTACGGCACGCCCTGCGCGAGTACGAAAAGTTCTACTACCAGCACCGAGCCCATCAGGCCCTGGCCCAAGCGGCACCGTTGCGTACCGTGCCAGATCCGATCACCGATCCGAAGCGAATCGCCGACCTGAACATACTCCGGCGAGATCGGCTCGGCGGGGTTCTCCACGAGTACTCACATGCCGCTTGACCTGGATAGATAGAGTTTTCGGCAGGCACACTGCTGGACAACTTGGCCCGCCCCGCTGAAGAGGCTGCGTGGTGTTCTTACGTGAAGCTGCCATTGTGGTGCGCTGATGCACTTCAATGACCCTTCTGCTCCTTGAGGAAGGGCAACCCCTACCTCAAGGGCGTGCTGGGGAGGCCGCCTCAAGCGCCGGCCGCACCGACACCTTCCCGGGCGAGCGCTACCGGCGCATCGCCGAACGCTGCGGCAAGCTCAGAGCACAAGTCGCCGTGACCCGCTCCATGCCCGTGATCACCTGGCCGATCCCGGTACGGCGATCGCGGCACACGCGGCCGAGGCGGGCCGCGAGATCGAAGCCGACCACTATGGCACCAGCCTCGCAGTGGCCGCGACCGAGATCCCCGCCACCACGATCGACGCCATCGCCAGGCGCAACCCGGGCGCCGACCCCGCCGAGATCGTCCCAGTCGGCTGGGCCGCCGCCCGCGACCTGGTCGAGCGCTTCGTCGAGGCCGGGATCACCAAATTCGTCGTACGGCCCGCCACGTTCGTACCCTCAACCGAGCGCTGGCTCGACGGGTTCGCCGACCACCTCATGCCGCTGCAGAACTGAGCACAACCCGGACAAGCCCACGAACGACGCGCGAACGCGGCAAGTCGGCCCGGCCAGCGAAGACAGGCGAGGTCGGTGAGGAACTGCTCGCGGTCGTCGTGTTCGTTCATCGGGCCGACGATGGTGTGTATGAACGGGTAGTTGTCGGGGTTGAGTCCCTGCCACGCCGCTGCTGCGGCACCGGAAAACTCCTCGCGGTCCGCGTCGGGCTCGACCCGTGAGGTGTCCCCGTCGATGTGGGCGTTCTGGCTGACCGCGCCGAGAATGTCGTACACGAGCGTCGAGGCCGCATCGAACCAGCGGGCCTATGGATCCTCACCCTGCCCGACCTACCGGGTTGCGGATGATCTGGAGGGTCAGTCGCGTGGCGAGCCACTGGTGGCCGGCGATCGCGTCGAACAGGGCCAGTGCGACAACGCGGATCTCGTACCCGGGGCGTGGCCGCGGCTCCGGCGGGCCTGGTCGCCGGAGCCGCGATGATGACGTTTTCCGTCAAGGTTTCCGGCAGCCGCCGTGAGCTTCTCGACCCTGCCTCTTATTGCCTCCTATGGAACGAACACCACCTGCGGCAGCCCCTGCGCGAGTACGAACACTTCTATCACCAGCACCGAGCCCATCAAGCCCTCAACGAAGCCGTCCCGCTGCGTCCCGTCCCGGATTCGATCCTGGCCCCCAGAACGAATCATCGACCTGAGTATCCGCCGACGAGACCGGCTCGGCAGCGTCCTCCACGAGTATTCACATACGGCTTGACCTGCATGGATGGAATTTCCGGCAGGCGCAAGCGCCAGGTAGCGGGGAGTTCTGGCTCAGAGCCTTCCTCAACCCCGCGTCAGCCAGCCGTTAAAAGCCCTGGCGGCTTACTCTCAGAAAGTAGATCAGAGGTTGAGGATATGCTGCTGAACGGTCGGCCACTCCGTCCCAAGAGCTTCTTTGGCAAGCTGAAGCGAGGACAGTTTGGGGTTGCTCTGTTCGATCTCTCTAAGCGCGACTCGGATGGCAATCCCAGCCCTCCATCGCAACCTCATGAGCCCAGAGTTCGCAGCGGACGATTCATATTCATTGGTAGCCTGGAGCCAATCGCGACCGAGGCGAAGTGTGCGGTCCATGACCTCTGTGTGGAGCGTCTCCCTGGGGACATGCCCCGAGCCGTAAGCGCTACGGGCCTCTGCAATCTCCGGCCATTCAAAGCCGAATTTCGCGACAAGCAGGTCGATAATCCGGAAGAGAATTTCAGTCTTCTTGCTGTGCGGCCACGTATCCGGTGGATTCGGAATAGTCTGCGGTGAAGCGATGGCATCACCGTGTGCCGAATCGCCGACGCCGACCGGAACGTCGACGTAGACGACCTCGTGGGTTGAATTCAGCCACTCTTCGGTGATGCGGAGCCCTGACCGGGCTTCCAGGATCGCCAGCGCCGCCGCCTTCTGTGCGAGAACGCCAGCAGGACTGTCCTCGGAAAATTGGTGGATGAATTGCAGCTCTTGGCTGAGCGCTTCCGGATTGGTTCCGCCGGCGAGCTCGCGCGAGAAACCTTCGGGGAAGTACGCGACGATATCCCCGTCCTCGGCATACGCAATGGCCTCCCAAGTTCTGCCGCCCCACTCGATTCCCAGCGCCGACGCACCACTGCTCAGAGCGCGGCAATAGTCTCTCAAGGAGGCGGATTCAGAGGACAGGTTGAGGATCGATACCGTCCCGTCTCCTGCGGACCGATGGACAAAGAATGCCACTACCGGACAGTGCAGCGTTATCGGAAGTTCGTATCCGTCTTCTTGGCGAACCTCTGGCGGAGTCCCACCCGCGAGGACTTCGTGGATATCGTCGATCTCAATCGATTGTTGAGCTTTTGGCGTGACGGAGATCCACCACATTCGATCGGATAGCCACTGAGCAGAGCTGGAACGCAGCAAGCGCAGGTAGTAGTTTGTCGCAGCAAGATCGTACATGGTGCCTGATACTACTCCTCGATAAGTCGATCGGGAAGATGGTTCACGCCGAGCCGGCCCGGGAGCGCTGAAGCTTCCGTTTCGGCACCCGGGCCGGCTCAAACAGGGTGTGCTTATCGCTTGACGCTAGAAGGCGTCGCCCGATGCTTTACCGTCTGCGATCATCCCAATCTTGGTATTCCTTGGTGGGATTTCCGCAAAGCTGCTCGATCGGTCGCACGTCGATCTTGGTCTTGAACCGGACGAAGAATGGATCGCCATGCAGGATCCGGTCTCGAAGATAGAATCTCTTGTCGAGTGCGTCACCGGCCTTTTTGTTGTCGTCGTTCGCTATGGGGCAGACGGAGAACTTATTGGGATTGGCCGGCTTGTCGCCGTCCCAGAGCGAGGACCATTCCCATCGCTCATATGTGGAGGCGAAGGGATATTCATCGCATTGACGGGTTTGGTTCTGCGTGTAGTTAACTCCCCAGATCTCTATGCACTTCGGCCGCGTATACTTTCTACGATAGGCGTCGGCGAGGTCGCCCGACAGTCTGTGGAGCCATGCCCTGCTCTTGTCCTCGCCGCCGCATCCCTGGATGATGGTCTTTCCCGCACCTCCTCCGGGACCGACGTAGCCGAGAGGCTTCTCGTAGGTGTCGTTGGGGTCGTTGCAGGCCTTCCAGTAATGCTCGTATGCAGCGTCATAGCCTGAACCGGTGCTGAACACGATCGAGGGGATGGCACTGTCGAAGATGCAGCCACCATCGCCGGCGATGTAGCTGGCGCTGTCGCATCGAACAATGGTGCGATCCTCGAGCGGCTTCCCTGAGAGCGAGTAATAGCCTTGGATGCCCGGCCAGGTCGGCCAGTTCACATACGTTCGGAAACCGTCAATCGTCACGGCCTCCACGTTTTCCTTCTCTTCCGTCTTTGCGGGAGTTCCGTTGTCGTGCACTTCCCAGATAAGCGTCCGCTTTGGATCCGCCTTTTCCTTGGGGCAGCGTAGCCGGAACCGCGCAGTACTGCCGTCCCAGCTATTTATCGACTTGGTGCGATAATTGACGTTCGGGCTACCCCCAAATTCGGTTACGTGCTGGCATCGAGTGCCCACCGGATTCACGCCGATCGTCATTTGGCGCGAACCGATGCCTACGTTATAGATGTCGTCGAGCTTATTATCCAGGTAATAGACGTCAACCACGATGTCTCGTGATGTGGCGCCCTTTGCTTCATCCGCGCCCAGGCTGCCCTTGCCGTGGAAGGTCTGGACAATGGTCATCACCTTCCCCTTCGCCTGGCAGTAGGTGATGCGGCAGCTAGGGGTGGAGGTGTCTATCGCCGTAACGTCGCCGATGGAGCACCAGGAATAGTGGTTTTTGATCCAGCCCTCCGGACGGCCGGCTTTGGCGATTTCTTTCTTGCAGTCGTCCGGGGTTATACGATCGAATTCATAGATCGGGATCGGGTCGTCCGCGGCTGGCGCGCTCTGGACGACGGTGTTGTCGGATTCACGCTGGGCCGGGCGAGTATCAGCAGGGGTGGCTGCAGTGATCCTCACGCTGATGGTGTGCCAACCAGTCCAGGCGCCGTTGGCGCCAGGGGCGGTCGCGCGGGCGCGCCACCTCACCAAATCGCCGTCTCCCAGCCGCCCACCGGGAACCTGCAGCGTCACGCGGGAGTCGGCGCGCTTGGCGGTGGCCTGACCTGACCAGACCAGTTGCTTGCCCTCGGCGGTCTCGTCCGTCTTGCCGGACTTGCTGGCCTTGGCGTGGATGCGGGAGATTTCCATCTCCACTTTCGCCTCGCCGTCGCGCTGGGCGGGCAGCCAGGTGGTCAGGCGGGGGGTGAGGGTGGAGGCGACGGTGACGCCGTCCATGGTGCGGCTGTCGTCGACCGTCAGCTTCGCGATCCCGGCGTGGTCTGCGGTAGCCGTGTTCAGCCTTGCCACTGTGCTGGTCGCCGCGGCGCCGACGGGGGTGTTCATGTCGGTTTGGATTTCGGACGCGGTCTGGACGCGGTTGTAGATGCGCACGTCGTCGATCAGGCCGCTGTAGAACTCGTCCAACCAGATACTGTTGCCGCCGAGGCGTAGCGCACCGCCGTTGTCGGCGAGGTTGCCGGTCATCGGTGTCTGGTCGATCTGGGTACCGTTGAGGTACAGGGTGACGATGGTGCCGTTGTAGGTGACGGCCAGGTGGCTCCATTGGTTGAGTGGCAGCGGATCGTCGCCCACCACTGACTTGGAGGTGGTGGCGTTCTCCAGCCAGCCCAAGGGTTCGCCGCCGTAGGAGGCGTACAGGCCGTAGGAGTGGCCGTTGGTGTTCTCTTTCGACAGTACGGTGCGGTAGCCGGCCACTGTGGCCGGCTGGACCCACGCCGAGAATGTCAGTGTGTTCGTCAAGCGCAGCGACTGGGCATGCGGGACGGTGACCCAGCTGGAGGTGCCGTTGAAGGACAGGGCCTTGCCGTGCTTGCCGCTGGCCCAGGTGGTGTCGGTGGCGGCTCCGGTGTTGTGCTGTCCGGAGGAGTCGCCGACGGTGGTGCCCGTGCCCTCGTCCATGCCGTACGCGGCCACCAGGCCCGGGGTCGCCGGCGGGGCGGTGACGGTGGCCGAGGCCTCGTTGGAGGACGGGCTGAGGTTGCCGGCCGCGTCGGCGGCTCGGACCCGGTAGTAGTACGTCCCCGCCGCCAGGCCCGCGTCGGTGAACGTGGTGGCCGGCGACGAGCCGACCTGGTTCGCGGCCGACGGGGTGAAGGCCGGCGTGGTGGAGCGGTGGACGGTGTAGGCGGTCACGCCCACGTTGTCGGTCGAGGCCGTCCAGGTGAGCTGCGCGTTGCCGGGGCCGCCGGTCGCGGTGAGCGAGCCGGGCGCGTTCGGTGCCTGGGTGTCCGGCGACGGCGTCCTGCCGATCGGGGTGGTCATGTCGGTCTGGATCTCGGTGGTGGTCTGCGCGCGGTTGTAGATGCGCACCTCGTCGATCAGTCCGCTGAAGTACTCGCCCCATATCTGGTTGCCGCCGATGCGCAGCGGGCTGCCGTCGTCATACAGGTTGTCGCTGAACGGAATCTGGTTGACCTGCTGGCCGTTGACGAACAACCGCAGGTACGTGCCGTCGTAGGTGAGCGCCAAGTGGCTCCAGGTGTTGACCGGCAACGGGGAGGTACCGGCTACGGACGAGACGGCCTCCGGCTCAGGCTGCGCCCAACCAGAGGGGACCGAGTCGCCGTTGGCGGCGTACAGGGTGTACGAGACGCCTCCCTCGCTCAGCTCCTTGCCCACCACGGGGCTCCAGTTGGCCACCGAGGCCGGGTTGACCCAGGCCGACAGCGTCATCCCGCTCTCCAAGCGCAGCGAGGCGGCGTCCTGGGCGGTCACCCAGCTGGAGGTGCCGTTGAACAGCAGCGCTTTGCCGTACTTTCCGTTCTGCCACGAGGTGGCAGTGGCTGTTCCGGTGTTGTTGTGGCCAGAGGAGTCGCTCACGCTCGTCCCGACACCCTCATCCATGCCGTACGCCGCCACGAGCCCGCTCGGTGGTTTCGCACCCGTGGTGAACGACCAGCTGTACGGCACCGCCAGGGAGTTGCCCGCGAGGTCCTTCGCGCTGGCCACCTCGGCGGTGTAGGTGGAAGCCTCAGCGAACGGCTGTTCAGGAGTGAAGGTGAGCACTCGGTCGGTGGTATCCATCACCGATGATCCAGCAATCGCAGCTCCGCCGGAGTCCTTCATCGTGAACTGAGCGTCAGTGACCACTTCGCTGAATGTCACTGTGACCGGGGTGGTGACTGGAACATCGGTGGCCGCGGCCACCGGGCTCACCGAAGATACCGCCGGTGGCGTGCCGTCAGTCGTGAACGACCAGGAGTACGAGGGCATCGCGTTGCCCGCCGCATCCTCGACCCCACTCAGCTGGGCAACGTAAACCGACCCCGGCGTCAAGGACGTTGCTGGAGTGAATCCAACGAAATCCGCAGCCTGGCCGGTAATCTTGCTTCCGAGGACAGCGTTTCCCGCGGAGTCCTTGAGGGTTATCTCCGCCTTCGATACGTCTTCGCTCAACACAGCCCAGACATCAAGCTTGGTCGCCGTGTTGGTTGCATCTCTGGCGGGCGATGTTGTCACGACGCTTGGCGGAGCTGCATCAGGCTGTGGTTCCTCGACAGGCGCAGGACCGTTCAGAAGATCCTCTGCCGACGTGGAGATGTCCTGGCCGGAACGGAGCCTGAGCTCCGAGGCCTTCTCCCACGAAACATCTTCAGGGCTTGGAAGAGCAGTCGTAGAGCGTCCCTTCGCTGGGTCGTCCGCGAAGGCGCGAATCTCATCCGCCGTCGTCGGATGGGGCTCTCCGGGATAAAGCCAATATCCAATGTTCGGCACCGGCGGTGGAGGCGCTTCGAAGTCAACGGTGAGGATGGGCGGGTGGAGTTGCCCCTTGCACTCCTCCAGCGGGGTGCTCCTACAGCCGCCTGCCTCGTCGGTCCGGTAGCGGCGCCAGTTGGTGGTGTCCGACTCGCTGCCGGCGGTGAGCTGGACGCCGTAGTTGGAGGCACCGTCCGACCATGCCTGGACGATCTCGTCGATCGAGTAGACCAGGTCCCATTCCTTGCCCGCCCAGCTCGCGGCTCCGCTGGTGCAGTTGGGGCTGTAGGCGGCGCCCTCGGTGATCTGGCCCGTTGAGGTGACCGACGGCTGGCTGTTCCACGTCATGGTCGCCTCGTCCCAGGGCGACGTGACCTGCCGGGTGGTGATCCCGGAGCCGATGTAGGTCCCGCAGTCGTTGGACAGGTGATTCCACAGGATCAGGTCGGCGTTCTGTACCTTGAGGCCGCGGAACTCGGCGGGCATGTCGGGGAACTTGATGTAGCTGCGCCAGCGGACGGTGCCGCTGTTGGACTTGCCGACCAGGATCCGGTCCAGGGTGAAGTTGTCCCAGCTGTCCGGGTAATCGGCGTTGTTGACGAAGGTGTCCCAGCCCTGCTTGGGCAGGCCGCCGGCGCCGGTGTGGGTCTCCCACCAGTCGGCTGCCACGGCCGCCATGGTCACGGGATAGGTGACCGCAGGGTTGGCCAGGAACGCGGCATCTGGGGCGAACACCAGCGATTTGCCGTCGTCATCGAGGCTGATCGCGGCTTTGCCGACCTTGCCTTCGTCGATGGGGGCGTAGGCGTCGGCGGCCGTGGCGTCCTGCAGGAGCGTCGGCCGCAGCTCGGTCAGCGTCTTGCCGTCCTTGCCCACGATGACGGGCCTGCCCTGCGCGTTCTTGCCGAAGGAGAGCCCAGCGGGCAGTGCCACCGGCATTTTGAAGGTGACCGGACCGCTGGGCCGTTCGGTGATGACGACCTGCTGTCGGAAACCGGTCGCGGTCGCGGTCACCCGAAGGTCGCGGCCCTTGCCATAGGCGCCGGGGTAAGTGGCGGTATTGCCCTTCAGCTGCGGCTCAGGTAGTGCCAAGGGTGTGCTGATCTTCGCCGTGGCGTCGTCCGCCGCTGCCTCGGCGCCGGTCGCCTGGCTCTTGAGCAGGGTCTTGTCCCGGCCCGCGGACAGAATGAGGTCGCCGAGCGTGGCCTTGGGCTTGATGGCGCCGTCCGCCTTGACGAGGGTGGTGTCGATCGGCGTGAAACCCTTGCCGTCGGCGTTCCTCTTCCGGATCGGCTGGGCGCTGGACTCCATCCGGATCGTCTTGCCGTCCGGGTTGGCGTAGAAGGTGGTGCTCTCCGAGCCCATCGACTCGACCTCGACGCGTCGGTTCTCCTTCTTGGCCTGCGCCAGCGCTTTTTCGGTCGGCGTCGCGGGGGTGCTCGGGGGTGATGTCGTGGGGGGTGGGGTGGGGCTCTGCGCGATCGCGGGCGCGCTCATCATCGAGAGCGGCAACGTCACAGCCGCGATCAGGGCAGCGCGCCGGCGCGTCCGGTTGGATAAACCGGACGCTGGTCGTGATGTGTTCACTCGGACCCTTCGAGGATAAAAGCGACAAAACGGAGTGATCATCACATGAGGTCGAACTAAAAGTAAAGATCGTTTTCAGTGACGGATGAAACGCGTGCCGTCAGCTGACCGCAGCCCATCGGCCCCGTCCCCCGACTTCAACCCGGCGGCGGTGCTGGAGATGCCGGCCACTGCCCGGCCCAAGGCGCTGGTATGGACCGGGGGACCGGGTCGAGGAATGGCATCGTGAGTTCCGTGACTATCGCACGGCGGAGAGGGCGCGGCGCGGTGGCCGGAGGGTCGATCCGATCGATGCCTATGTCCGGGTGTCGCGTCCGTCGTCGGTGATGGTGTGGACGCCGGAGCAGACCAAGCTGTTTCTGGAGGAGGCCGGGAGACATCGGCTGTTCGCCTTGTATCGGCTGATCACGCTTCGAGGGCTACGACGCGGGGAGGCGTACGGGCTGCGTTGGAAGGACGTCGATCTCGACCAGGGATCCGCGCGTATCGCCTGGCAGTTGGTGCAGTTGGCGGGGCAGATTCACGAGGGCAGGCCCAAGACCGATGCCTCGATGCGTACCATCGCGCTGGATGCCGAGACGGTCGGGATCTTGCGGGCGCACAGGCGGCGCCAGCAGGAGGAACGGCTCGCGGCGGGGGAGGCGTGAAAGGAGACCGGGTTTGTGTTCACCCAACCGGATGGGGATCGGCTGCACCCGCAGCACGTGTCCGACCAGTTCTTGTGGTTGGCCTATCTGGCGGGGTTGCCGCCGGTCCGGCTGCATGATCTCCGGCCTGGGCCGGGCCACCGACAACGGCGTCACCGAGGCCGAGCTGATCGAAGCGATCACCCACCTGGCCTTCTACGCCGGCTGGCCCCGCGCCATGTCCGCCATGACGGTCGCCAAAGATCTCTTTCGCGCCCGACCGGCCCGTCCTGCGAAAGGAACAAACATCATGGAGCTGCTGAAGCGGCCCGCCACCGGCAAGCTGCCGGCCGAGTGGTTCACCGGCGACGTCTTCGCCGACGTCATCTACCGAGGCCACGACGCCTCCGCGATGCGGGCGAACGCTGTGCACTTCACGCCCGGCGCCCGCACTGCCTGGCACTCCCACGGCAGGGGCCAGGCCCTGTACATCGTGGAGGGGATCGCCCTGATCCAGTCCCGAGGCGGCCCGATCCTCCGAGCCCACCCCGGGCAGGTCATCTGGACTCCGCCCGGTGAAGAGCACTGGCACGGCGCCGCCCCCGACCAGTTCATGACGCACATCGCCCTGTGGGAAGGCGATGAGGTCACCTGGCTCGACCACGTCACCGACGCCGAATACACCAGCCCTCCCACCGACCACCCCACCTGAGATCCCCGGCCACCCGACCTTGGACGGCCTGGGGCAGCAGGCCCCCGCGACCGGAACCGACCGAATCGAGCAAGGGAGTATCCGCCATGCGTGGAGCCATCCTGTACGGCCCCCGAGACATGCGCGTCGAGGACCGTGACGCGCCGAAGCTCCTCAAGCCCACCGACGCGATCACCCGCACCTTCGCCACCTGCCTGTGCGGGTCCGACCTGTGGGACCATCGCGGCATCAACCCCGTCAAAGACCCCGCCCCCATCGGCCACGAGGCGTGCGGCACCCGCCGAGACGACGAGACTTCGGCGGTGCCAACCCGATTGCGCGCTGTCGTGGTGGTGTGAGCCGATTATCCGTAGGTCACGGACCTGAGACGGTCTGGAGGGTACCGCCACTGGCGAACCAGTTGACTGGACATGCCGCGATCGACACCGGATATGGGATGTTCGTCACCCAAGCGCCATAGACCGTCCGGCGGCTTCCGTCTTCCCGTGCGCAGTAGGCGACGGCGCGGTACCCGTCGACGCCGGGGTAGGTAATCGTGCCGCACTTGCCCTGCCAGCCATCATAGTTATTCCACTGTCCGCTCCAGCAACCAGACGGTGCGGCTTGGGCAGCAGCCGCGGGCAGCACCAGCGTTGCCGAGACCCCCAGCGCCGCGGTGGCCAGCACGCGTAACGCGATTGAACGTATACGCATCTTGTTGCCTAATCGAGCGGTGTTCTTCACGCCATCTCCCTCGTCTACGTATACGGCATCCACCGTGATCATTCCTGATCTTCGTCGATGCTCCCGATCTTGAGCAAGGTGTCTGAAGTGCTATACCGCCGTACCCGGAGAACATCCCGTGGGTGGCCATGACCCAGCGGAGCCGTCATTGGTAGCTGACCTGGCGTTTCATCGGGTCTTCGTTCCGGCGCGCAGTGCTGCGTCGACCGTGCTCTCCAACGCCTTGCACAGAGTGCGGGTACGGAAGTCGGAGGAGACGCAGGTGTAGCCCTGCTGACCGCTCCGGATCTCGATCACTCCTGAGGAGGCCGTCGGTCAGGACCTGAAGAAGTCGACGACGTCGTCCCCGTACGGGTCCCGCGCCGTCCCACCGGCACGCGGAGCCTTGATGGCGGTGGCATTGACGTTCCAGCTGAACCGGGTGGCCACCGCCACCGACTGCATCGGATACCCCTCGCCCGGCCGCCAGATCGCCTGCACGACGATGGGTCTGCCGGACAGGTCGGTCGAGATCCCCCAGTGCAGGGTGATCCGGCTGTACTTGGGATTCAGCCGCCCGCCGAGCATCTGATTGAACGGCTTCGACACCTTGAACAGCTGCCCGAACGTGGTCGTGCCGCGGTAGCCCCAGGTCTTGACGGCCCGGTTGTCGGCGTCGCGGAGGGTCGGGCCCGACTTGCTGCTGGACGCCGAGGCGACCAGGGCTTTGAGCGTGCCGAGGTCGAAGACGTCGATGATCTGGTCGCCGTACAGTGCCGCGCCACCGGCCGCGCTGCCGAGCCGCACCCACGACTTCCCGCCGTAGGCCGGCCCCGCGCCGTACAGCACGCCGCCGACGCCGCGTACCTTGTGGGCCGCCGAGCCGACCTTGGCGAGGTCGGCCGCCCGGCGGTCACCACCCGCGGCGTCATCCCGCAGGAGCTGCAGGTGGCACTCACCGAGCGGCATCGACCGCGTCACGTCGGCGGCGATCACCCCGCCCCGGCCCAGCTGGGCCACGCCCGTCAGGTGGGGGTCACCGCTGCCACCCCGGCACGCGCCGCGTGGCATCTCGCGGAACCGGGGATCGTACGGCCAGTCAGCCGCGGTGTGCTGCACGACCTTCACCGACTGACTGTGGGCCTGCAGCCGCTGCACCGCCGCGACCACATCGACGGCCGCCGCGGTCTGGGCAGGAGCCGGCACGGTCGCCAGTCCCACCACACCCGCCATCGTCACTGTCCAGCTCATGGGAAGTGATCATGCCATAGGCCCGTGCTCGCCCCGCCCGCTAGTGATCATGGTGCGACGCCGCGCAACCACACCGAAGCACCCACCTCTGCGCCGACAGCGCCGCGCAAGACGGCACCGCAGGCTCTGGACCAACTTTCCAGAGGGCCGCGACAGGCTGTTTCGAGCGATGCGATCGCCGCAGGGCGGATGACCGTGCCCAGCGTGGGTGTCCTGTCTCAGAGGGCGCCGGGCGCGCAACTCCGAGGGCTCCTGCCCTGCGTGACCTGGCCACCTCCGACCTGGTGCACGCGCGCATTCGACGGCCTCGCCAAGGCCGTCTCGGGCACGGGCTTCGCTTCCGCGCAGGCAGGGCTGGGCATGAATTCCAGCCATTTTTCTGTCATTAGTTCGGGGTTATTGTTTCGCCATCTCACGGATTCCTTTGTCTGGATATCTCGTAATCCGGCATAAATTCATTCCTGCGGAGGTGGCTTCTTCATGCGTGTAGGGCTCTTGCGGATCGCCGGCGCTCTCGTGCTGGCCCTGCCGGGCACGGCGGCCATACCGGCCGCCGTCCATGCGGATGAGCCGTCATCGGTGGTGATCGACTCCTCCGAGACAACCCAGGGCGTCGTACGGCTCGCCGGCCGATTCACCGGGGCGTACGACGTGAACATCGTGGTGAACGGCGAGCGGATCGAGCGCGCCAGGGTGAGCGATCTGGACGCCGACGACTCCGGCACCTGGTCCTATGACCTGGACACCAGCGAGATGGACGGCGAACTCGAGATCTACGCCAAGGCGACGAATGCGGCGACGCGCTACGGAACGTGGTCGAGGCCACTGACGCTGCGCGTGGACAACCCGCGCGCCAGGGCGCCGAAGGTGTCGATCGCCGAGCCCGCGGATGGGGCGAGCCTCACCAGGCCCGCGACGGTGCGGGTGAACATCACCGGCGCGGACGTGCATTCGGTGCGGGTCCGGGTCAACGGCGGCCCATGGAAGAACGCCTCCGGCGCGAACGGGCGGTACGTGACGGTGGTGGATCCGGCGAAGTACGGCGACGTCATGGCCAGCCTGGAGGCGGAGGCGGTCGACGCGCGCGGCAACGTGTCCAGGTCGGCCACCCGGTACGTGGCGCTCGGCGCGGCGAAGAAGGAACGCCCGGTGCGGCACCAACAGGACCGGGCGATGTGGATCTGGGAGAAGGCCTCCTACAACCTGGTGCTCAACCCGGGATCGCGCCGCCTGCTGGAGACCGTGCTGGGGCCCGGCTCGACGATCTACCTGGGAGTGGACACCTACGCCGGGCGCGACTTGATCGAGGACGCGCGCTCCGAGCTGCGCGACCTCGTGGCCTGGGCGCATCGCCGGGGGATGAAAGTACACGCCACGGTGGCCGGCGGGACGCGTCCGCCCTATCTCGGCGCGCTCTCCCGATATCGCGACCGCGCGGTCAGGGAGATGGAACGGGTTCTCGACTACAACCTCTCGTCGGCGCCAGCCGAGCGCTTCGACGGGATCAACGTCGACATCGAGCCGTACATCCTGCCCTGGTTCGGGAGCACCAAGCCCGACGTGCAGATCCAGTGGCTGGACACGCTGCGGGCGATGATCGCGCGCCGGGACGCGTCCGGGCAGCCCCTGCTGTTCGGCCCCGCCGTGCCCCGGTGGCTGGACACCTCCGCCTGCTGCACGGACATCCCGTACGGCGGGACCACCCGCACCATGGCCGAACACATCCAGGACATGACGGACTACATCGCGATCATGGATTACCGGGACCAGGCGGACGGCAGCCCCGGCATCATCGCGCAGGCCGAGGGTGAGATCGCCTACGCCGAGCGCATCGGCAAGCCGCTCTCAGTGGTGATCGGGGTGGAGACCCTGGACATCGCGACCAGCGGAGACCCGCACACCATCACCTTCCGCGAACAGGGCAGGGACGCGATGGAGGCGGAGCTGGCGAAGGTCTACGGGGCGTTCTCGGACAGCCCCGCCTTCGCCGGGGTGGCGCTCCACCACTACGACTCCTATCGGGAACTGCCCACGATCTGGGGCCCCTCGGCAAAGTGGCCCGCGCCGCCCGCCGACTCCGGGCCGCCCACGGGCGTCGACTCGCCGCCGAAGGCCGTCGCATTCGACCACTCCACGGTGGACCTGACCTACGGGCGGGCCCACGACGACGCCGAGGTCGACTTCTATGAGGTGCATCGGTCGGTGGAGCCGGGCTTCACTCCCGGACCCGGCACCCTCGCCAGCCGGGCGCGCGGCCTGACCTACACCGACACCGGGCTGCTGCCCGGCACCGCCTACACCTACCGGGTCGTGCCCGTGGACGTGGCCGGACACCGCGGCCCCGCGTCGGATCCCGTCTCTGTGACGACCGGGAGCACTGACCTGCGCCCGATGGTGGTGGAGTCGATGGCCGTCAAGCTTGAGGGCGGCGCGGCGCGAGTGCGGCTGCGCGTCGTGGACAAGAAGACCGGTGAGCCGGTGGCCGCCACGGTGCGCGGGCGGTTCACCTTCTCCGCGGGGCGCTACGTGACGGTGACCGCGGACGCCGACGGCTGGGCCACCGCGACGTCCGAGGCCTTGGTACAGCCGACGGGCCAGGTCGGATTCGCGGGCCACCGGCTGACAGCTCCCGGCCGCTACTGGGCCAGCGCCTATGACCGGGACAGGGACGTCTCAGCCCAGTGGTGACGACCCCGCCGCCCGCAGGGCCACCTCCCGCCTGAGGCGGCCCTGCGCTGCGATTTAAAGGAAGGAATTCATCCCTGTTTTCTGCAGAATTAGCGATGAATTCGTCATTGACATTGCCGCGATATGACAAGAAGAATCCCGTTATGGAGCCACTGGACGGAATGAATTCCCTCCCAAAGGGAAGGCGATACCGCACTCTCGCGGCACGCCTGCGGCAGGAGATCGTGCAGGGCCGCTGGCCGGTCGGTGGCAGGTTGCCGACCGAGTCCGAACTGGCACAGACCTACTCGGTCGGGGTCAACACCGTGCGCCGCGCGGTCGACCTCCTGGTCGAGGAGGGGCTCGTCCGGCGCCGGCAGGGGTCGGGCACGTTCGTGAGCGCCTCCGTCAGACCCTCAGGCACCACCGAGGCCAGGCCGCGGCTCATCGGCGCGCTCGTCCCGTCGACCACCTACTACTTCCCCCAGGTCGTCCAGGGGATCGAGCGGGCGGCCACCGCCGCGGGAGTGCAGCTCGTGCTCGCGTGCTCCAACTACGACCCCGGCGTAGAGCTCGCGCAGATCCAGCAGCTCGTTGACGTCGGGGTCGCGGGTCTGCTGCTGGTGCCCAACCTGCACCTCGCCGCGGACCCCGCCGCGCACCTGGCCCGCCTGCGCGAGCTGACCGTGCCGTACGTGCTGGTGGAACGCCGGCCGGCCGACCCCCGCCCGGCCGACTCCACGTCCTACGTCTGCACCGACGTGCAAGGCGGCGGCTACGCGGCGGTCCAGCACCTCAGCGGGCTCGGCCGGAGCCGGATCGGCTACCTCGGCAGAATCGGCACCGCCACCTCCGAGGAGGTCTTCGCGGGATACCGCCAGGCCGTCACCGACCTGGGTCTGCCGGAGATCCCTGAGGCGGTGGCCCGGCAGCCCGTCTGGACCGGACCCGACATGCTGGCCTACGCCAACTCGCTGGTCACCGCGAAGGTGCGCGCGGTGGTGTGCCTCGGAGACCGCGAGGCCACCGCGCTCCTGCCCTACCTGCGCCGGGTCGGCCTGACCGTCCCCGACGACATCGCCCTGGTCGCCTACGACGACGAGGTCGCCGACCTGGCCGAGGTGCCGCTCACGGCGGTGTCCCCGCCCAAGGCAGAAGTCGGCCGCATGGCGACCGAGCTGCTGCTGCGCCGGGTCGAGCTCGGTCCCGTCGCCCCGATCTGCCGTGTCGTGCTGCAGCCTCGCCTGGCCGTACGGGCCTCCTGCGGAGCCGCCTCCGGCACCCTCGTCGAGGTCCGCGTCCCGATGTGACGCCGACCTTCATCCCCTCACCCCCTGCCCCCCTTTTCCTGTTGGAGGACTCAATGAGAGTGCGCATGCTCGCCGCCGCCGCGGTGGTCGTGCTCACGGTGGCCGGCACGACGTCGTGTGGCGGCTCGGCCGACGGCTCCGGAGCGGTCACGCTGCGACTCGGCTTCTACGCGGCGGCGGGAGACCCCGCCGACACGACCATGCGGGAACTTGTCAAGGAGTTCTCGGCCGCCAACCCGTCGATCAAGGTGGAGCTGGAGGTCGCGCCGTACGTCAAGTTCTTCGAGCGGCTGCGAACCCAGATCGCCGGCGGCCAGGCGCCGCAGGTGTGGCTGTCCGACGGCGTGCTGGTGCAGGAGTTCGCCGCGCGCGGCGCCCTCGCCGACCTGACTGACAGGGTCAGCACCGTCAACGCCGCCGACTACTCCGGCATCGAGCTGAACAAGGACGCGAAGGGCCGGATCTACGGCTTCCCGCAGGGCGCCCAGACACCGGTGCTGTTCTACAACAAGAAGATGTTCGCCGAGGCCAAGGTCGCCGAGCCGACGGCCGACTGGACCTACGACGACTTCGCCGCCGCGGCCAAGAAGCTCACCAAGGACACCAACGGCGACGGCAAGCCCGACACGTACGGGTTCCGCGCCTACTCGCCGGGCTTCACCGAGAGCTGGTGGCCCATCATCAAGGCGTACGGCGGCGACATCGTCACCGAAGGCAACCGCAAGGTGGTCGTCAACAGCCCGCAGTCCAGCGCCGCGCTCGACTGGATGCTCGCCGCGATGGGCAAGGACGGGTTCGCCCCCGACTACGCGACCACGGAGGCCCTCGGCAAGGGCGTCGTCCACACGCTGTTCGCCACCGGCCGGGTCGCGATGTCGTACGGCATCTACGCCCGCACCCTGCCCGCGAAGAGCGCGGGCGTCGACTTCGGTGTCGCGCCGATGCCGAAGGGGCCGGCCGGCCGCGGCAACGTCGCGATCGTCAACTCGTGGGTGGTCAGCAAGGCGGCCTCGGCGGCGCAAGCAGACGCGGCGTGGAAGTGGATCATGTTCTTCTCCGGTGAGGGCCCGCAGCGCAAGTGGGCCGAACTCGGCGAGGCGATCCCGATCAACAAGCAGGTCGCCTCCTCGGCCCTGCCCGCCGAGCAGAGCAAGGCGTTCCTCGAGTCGCTCGACGCGGCCACCGACCTCGGCACCAACGCCGTGTGGTCGGAGTACACCGAGGCCCTGGCCAAGCGGATGAACGAGGCGCTGTCGGGCGCCACGCCCGTCGCCACCGCGCTGGAGACCGGGCAGAAGGAGGCACAGGAGGTCATCGACCGCTTCTACGCGGGACAGACGCAGTGACGATGCTCACCAGACCACCGGGGAAGGCGGCCGCCGCACCGCGGCCGCCCGCCCGGATACGGCACGTGGGAGAGCGGGCCTGGGCGTTCGCCTTCGCCTCGCCCTACCTGCTCCACCTGGTCGTGCTGGCCGCCTGGCCGCTGCTGGCCTCGCTGGTCTTCAGCATGACCGACTACGACCTGATGTCCTCGCCCAGGTTCGTCGGTTTCGGCAACTTCACCCGGCTCTTCAGCGACGGCGTCTTCTGGCAGACGCTGGGCAACACCGCGTACTTCGCCGTGCTGTTCGTGCCGACCCAGACGGCGCTGGCCCTGGCCCTGGCGATCGCGCTCAACCAGCGGCTGCGCGGCATGGCCCTCTTCCGCGCGGCCTACTTCGTACCCGTCGTCTCCTCGTGGGTGGTCGTCGCGTACGTCGCCGACGCGGTCTTCAACCCGCAGACCGGCATCGCCAACCAGGTGCTCGGCTGGTTCGGGCTGCCCGCCGAGAACTGGTTGCAGGACCCCGCGCTGGTGATCCCCACGCTAGCGGCCGTCGCGGTGTGGAAGGGGGTCGGCTACATGATGGTGCTGTTCCTCGCGGGCCTGCAGGCCATCCCCGAGGAGCGCTACGAGGCGGCGAAGATCGACGGCGCGTCGGCCTGGAACCGGTTCCGGTACATCACCCTGCCCGGCGTCTCCGGCACCACCTTCCTGGTGCTGGTGCTGACCTCCATCGAGACGCTGCAGTCGTTCGAGCAGGTCTTCGTGATGACCGACGGAGGTCCTCACGGGGCGAGCGAGCTGACCGTGCTCCACCTCTACCGGCAGGGCTTCCAGTTCTTCCAGATGGGCTACGCCTCGGCCATCGCGTGGGTGCTGTTCGTGCTGGTCCTTGCGCTCACGCTGGTGCAGTTCCGTCTCCAGCGCAGGTGGGTGCACTATGCGTAGAACCATCTCCTACGTGCTGGTGCTCGCGGGTGCCCTCGTCATGCTGGTGCCGTTCGTGGCGGCACTCGGGAACTCGCTCAAGAGCTTCGCCCAGTACATCCAGGTGCCGCCGGTGTGGATCCCAGATCCGGTCCAGTGGGACAACTACGCGGAAGTGTGGCGGCGTACCCCGTTCGGGCTCTACCTCGTCAACAGCCTCGTGATCGCGGTCCTCGCCGTGGCCGGCAACGTGCTGACCAGCGCGATGGTCGGCCACGCCCTGGCCAGGATGCGCCTGCCGGGCAAGCAGACGCTGCTCGCCATGGCACTCGGGACCATGATGCTGCCGACCGTCATCACGATCGTCCCAAACTTCCTGCTGTTCCGTTCGCTGGGCTGGCTGGACACCCTGCTGCCGCTCGTCGTGCCGTACTGGCTGGCCACGCCCATCGGGATCTTCCTGATGCGGCAGACCTTCCTCGGCATCCCCAAGGACTTCGAGGAGGCCGCGGGCCTTGACGGAGCCAATCCCTGGCAGGTGTTCTGGCGGGTCCACCTCCCGCTGGCCAAGCCGGCCCTGGCCACGCTGGCGGTCTTCACCTTCACCACCTCGTGGAAGGCCGTGCTGGAACCCACCATCTATCTCACCTCACCCGAGAACTACACGCTGCCGGTCGGCGTGCTGAGCCTCAAGGGCCAGTTCGTCGGGAACGACCAGCTCGTCACGGCTGCGGCGATGATGAGCCTGCTGCCGATGCTGGTCGTGTTCATCCTGGCCCAGCGTTACTTCGTCCGCGGAACCATGTCCGCGGGACTCAAGGGCTGAGGCCCTCCGTCCCATCCAGGAAGGAAATCGTGACAACAACATCCGGGCTGCGCCTGGGCGTCATCGGCGCGGGCACCATCGCCGAGCTCCACGTGGCCGCCGCTCGTCAGACGGCCGGCCAGGTGAAGATCGCCGCGGTGTGCGACGTGCGCGCCGAGGTGGCGGAGAAACTGGCCGCGGAGGCCGGCGCCCGCGTCTTCACCGACCATCGCGAGATGATCGACGCGGGCGGCCTCGACGCGGTCGTGATCACCGTCCCGCACGCCCTGCACGCGCCGATCACCCTGGACGCCGCCGCGGCCGGGCTGCACGTGCTCTTGGAGAAGCCGATCGCCACCACGCGCGAGGACGCGATCCGCATGATCGACGCCTGCCGTGCGGCAGGAGTCGTGTTCACGGTCGGGCACGTCCTGCGCTTCGTCCCGACGCTGCGCGCCGCGGCCGCCTATCTCGCGTCCGGCGAACTCGGCCAGGTCGTGGTGGCCTCGGAACGGCGTACCGCCGACTACGCCGACCCTTCGAGGCCCCGCTGGTTCCTCGACGCCGACATGGCCGGCGGCGGGATCGTGCTCAACGTCGGCACCCACAGCATCGACAAGCTCCAGATGCTCGTCGGCTCGCCGATCGTCGAGGTCACCGGCCACATCGCCGGACCCGCCGGCGCATCGGTCGAGACGGAGGCGGTGGCCCTGGCGCGGCACGCCGACGGCACCCGCTCGACGATCTCCGTCACCGGCACCGGCCTGCCGTTCACCGACGAGGCCGAGCTCGTGTGCGGCGAGGGCGCGGTCAGGATCAGCCGGGGCGAAGGCGTCTGGTCCTTCCGCGGAGGCGTCGCCACCCAGGTCGCCGCCCCCGAGCCCGGCGAGATGACCAAGGCGTTCGCCGCGCAGCTCGCCGACTTCGCGCACGCCTGCGCGGCGCGGAGCGCGCCCCAGGTCACGCCGGAGTACGCGCTGTCCGTCCTGGACGTCGCCCTCGCCGTCTACGAGTCCGCCCTCAACGGTTCCACCGTCACAGTGAAGGGACAGATGTGAACCCGATCGCGTTCAGCACGCTCGGCATGCCGGGCGCCCCCGCCGACGAGGTGATCGCGGTGGCCGCCAAGTACGGCTGCGCCGGCGTGGAGCTGCGCTGCGCCGACGGCGAGATCGTCGCGCCGGACACGTCGGCCGCCGACCTGCGTCAGGTCCGCCGCGCCTTCGACGAGGCAGGAGTCGAGATCGTCGCCGTCTGCTCCTACACGCGCGTGGCGCGGCCAGACGGCGACACCGTGGCCGAGGTGCTGCGCCACGTCGAGATCGCCGAGGCGCTCGGCTCGCCGTTCGTGCGCGTCTTCGGCGGGGTCGAGGGACAGGACGATCCGGCCGCCGCCGCGATTCGGAGGCTCGCGGAGGTGGCGGACCTGCTGCCGGACAACGGCGTCGACGTGCTGCTGGAGACGCACGACGTCTTCCTCACCGGCGAGGCGATCGCCGGAGTGCTCGCCGGGGTCGGCTCGCCACGGGTCGGCGCGCTGTGGGACATGGTCAACCCGTGGCGCGCGGGCGAGACGGCCGCCGCCACGGCGGACGCGCTGGCACCGTACCTTCGGCACGTGCAGATCAAGGACGCGGCGGCGCCGACCGAGCTGGCCCCCGTGCTGCCCGGCCGGGGCGCGGTGGGGGTGCCCGGCGTGCTCGCCGAGCTCGACCGTCTCGGCTACACGGGCTATCTCGCGCTCGAATGGGAACGCGTGTGGTACCCCGACGCGCCGCCCGTCGGCGATGCCCTCGCCGCCTTCCGCGAGGTGCTCGGGCGATGATCTCCCCGCTGATCCCGCAGGTCACTTCGTTGATCCCAGGGCCAGGACTGTTCCCGCTCGGCCACGGCACGCAGGTGAGCGGCCCGCACGCCGGGACGGCGCGGGACCTGCTCGGCCTGGAGTCGGAAGGCGGCGGCGCCGGGGAGATCACCCTTCACCTCGTGGACGACCCGTCCCTGGGGGAGGAGGGATACACGCTCACCGTCACCCCTGACGAGGCCAGGATCGCCGCGGCCGGACCCGCCGGGCTGCGCTGGGGCGTCCAGACGCTGCGCCAGCTGAGCGGGCCCGGCGGCGTGCAGTGCTGCACCGTTCGCGACGTGCCCAGGTACACCTGGCGCGGCGTGATGATCGACGTGGCTCGCTGGTGGCGTCCGATCTCCTTTCTGCGGGCGTACGTCGACCTGCTGGCGTTGCACAAGTTCAACGTCCTGCACCTGCACCTCACCGACGACCAGGGGTGGCGGTTCGAGGTGCGCGGCCACCCGCGGCTCACCGAGGTCGGAGCCACCCGTGCCGAGTCCTCGGCCGGTCACGCACGGGAGGGCAGGTTCGACGGGACCCCGCACGGGGGCTTCTACACCCAGCGAGAGCTGCGCGGCCTGGTGGACTACGCGGCCGACCGCGGCGTGACCGTGGTCCCCGAGATCGAGTTCCCCGGGCACTCCCAGGCCGCGATCGCCGCCTGTCCCTGGCTCGGCCACACGCCCGCCGAGGTGCGCACCTCGTGGGGAATCTCCTCGCACGTGCTCAACGTGAGCGATCGCGCCGCCGGGTTCGCCCGTGACGTGCTCGACGAGCTGAGTGAGGTGTTTCCGTCCAGATTCATCCACATCGGCGGTGATGAGGTCCGCAGCGGCGAATGGGCGTCCAGCCCCGACGCCTTGCGGCGGGTGGCGAGCGAGGGGCTCGCCGGCCCCGAGGCGCTGCATGGCTGGTGGGGGCGGCTCCTCGCCGATCACCTGCGCGGGCTCGGCTGCCGTGCGGTGGCCTGGGACGACATGTTCGACCACGACCCGCCCGAGGACATGGTGATCATGGCGTGGCGGGGTGTGAACCGGGTCGAGGCCGCGCTGCGGGCGGGCCACGACGTGGTCGCCGCCCCCCACACGCACACCTATCTCGACTATGCCGAGTCGGACGCCCCGGGAGAGCCGGTCAGCATCGCCGGGCCGCTTCCGCTGGAGACTGTCTACGGGTACGACGCGGGGGAGGGCGTCCTCGGCACGCAGGCGCAGCTGTGGGGCGAGTACCTCCCCACCAGGGAACGTTTCGACTACAACGCCTTCCCCCGCCTGTGCGCCGTCGCCGAGGCCGCCTGGTCCTCCGGCAGGGACCTCGGCGACTGCACCCGGCGGCTGACCGCGCACCTGCCGCTCCTAGACCGGCTGGGCGTGCGCTACCGGAGGCCAGACGACGAAGGAGCGCGACATGTTCACCTCTGAACGGGAACTCGAGGACCGGCTGGCCACCCCCTCGGCGGCGCTGGTCGCCGACGTCGGCGAGTTGGACGGCGACCTCGTCGTGCTCGGCGCCGGCGGCAAGATGGGGCCGAGCCTGGTCCGGCTTGCCCGGCGAGCGCTGGACGCCGCGGGACGCGGCTCCGCCCGCGTGTACGCCGTGTCGCGCTGGTCGGACGACGCCGCCGCCAAGGAGCTGGCGGAGCAGGGCGTCGACGTGGTGCGCCACGACCTGATGGGCGACGACGACCTCGCCGGGCTGCCCGACGCGGCGAACGTCGTCTTCATGGTCGGCGCCAAGTTCGGCACATCGGCGGCGCCGTACCAGGCGTGGGCGGTCAACGCCGCGCTGCCCGCCGCCGTCGCGCGGCGCTACCGCGACTCGGCGATCGCGGCGTTCTCCACCGGCAACGTGTACCCCCTGGTGGACGTGGCCTCCGGCGGGAGCGCGGAGGACGACCGGCCCGGACCGGTCGGCGAGTACGCGATGAGCTGCCTCGGCAGGGAGCGCGTCTTCGAGCATGCCGCCGCTTCGTACGGCACCCGGGTCACGATCCTGCGCCTCAACTACGCCGTGGACCTGCGCTACGGCGTCCTGGCGGACATCGCCGCTACCCTGGCGGCGGGCGAGCCGGTCGACCTCACGACCGGCCACGTCAACGTCGTCTGGCAGGGATACGCGAACGAGGTCGCGCTGCGCTCGTTGCGGCACGCGCGGGCACCGGAGGCGTTCACGCTCAACCTGACCGGCCCTGAGACGGCCTCGGTGCGGCGCACGGCCACCCGGCTGGCCGCAGCACTCGATGTCGAGGCGACCTTCACCGGCCAGGAGAGCGGCACGGCGCTGCTGAACGACGCCTCCCGCTGCCACGGCCTGTTCAGTTACCCCGACGTGCCGCTCGACACGCTGATCGCGTGGCAGGCCGGCTGGCTGTCACGCGGGCTGCCCCTGTCAGGGAAGCCGACCAGGTTCGCGGTGCGCGACGGGAGGTTCTGAGATGTCGATCGACCTGCTCAAGGAGGGGACCGTCATCCCCGCCCACCCGCTGGCGTTGACAGGACGGCGCACGCTCGACGAGCGTCGCCAGCGGGCGCTCACCCGCTACTACCTCGCCTCCGGAGCGGGCGGGGTGGCCGTCGCGGTGCACACAACGCAGTTCGAGATCCGCGACGCGGGGCTGCTCAGGCCGGTGCTGGAGATCTCCGCCGACGTGGTGGCGAAGGAGGCCGACCGGCCCTTCGTCATGGTCGCGGGGGCATGCGGCGACACCGCACAGGCCGTCGCCGAGGCCGAGCTCGCCGCCTCGCTGGGCTACCACGCCGTGCTGCTGTCTCCGAAGGTGGCGGGCGCCGGCGAGGCCGAGCTGCTCGACCGGGCTAGGGCCGTCGGGGAGGTGCTGCCCGTCATCGGCTTCTACCTGCAGGAGGCGGTGGGCGGCAGGAGGCTGAGCCCGTCCTACTGGCGCTCGCTGAGCGAGCAGGAGTCGGTGGTGGCGATCAAGATGGCGCCCTTCGACCGCTACCGCACGGTCGACGTGGTCAGGGCCGTCGAGGCGTCGGGGCGCGGCGACGACATCGCGCTCTACACCGGAAACGACGACAACATCCTGACCGACCTGCTCACGCCGGTCGCGGGGCACCGCATCGTCGGCGGACTGCTCGGCCAGTGGGCGGTGTGGACCCGCGCGGCGGTACTCATGTTCGAGGAGGTACGCCAGGTATGGGCCGGGGACGACCAGGTCCTCCGCTCCCTGCTGGCCCGCGCCGCCGACCTCACCGACGCCAACAGCGCCGTCTTCGACGTGGCGGGCAACTTCCGCGGCTGCATCGCCGGAGTCCACGAGGTGCTGCGCGGGCAGGGGCTCCTGGCCGGAACGTGGTGCCTCGACCCGCAAGAGGGACTGTCCCCGGGACAGGCCGACGAGATCGCCAGAGTCGGTGCCGCCTACCCCTGGCTGGTCGACGACGACTTCGTCGCCGCCGGCCTGGACGACTGGCTGCGCTGAGCGCTCCGGTGTTCCGCCGCCCTCCTCGGGGAGCGGCGGAACACAGTCCGTCAGACGCTCCAGTGGGCCGAGGCGAGGGCGCGGACCGCGTCCTCGTCCACCTCGACCCCCAGGCCAGGCCCCGAAGGCACCAGTGCCGTGCCGTCCACGACCTCCACCGTGCTCCCCCCGACGTACGCCGAGTGGACGAACTGCCGCCCGTTGAGATCGACGGGAGTGTCCACGCCGAACGCGGCGAACAGATGCAGCGAGGCGGCGAATCCGAGATCGGTGTCGGTCAGTCCCGAACCCATGATGCGCAGCCCCGCGTCCTCGGCGAACTGGCACAGCCGGCGGGAGAGCGTGAGACCGCCCGAACGCTGAACCTTGGCGATGGCGATGTCGACCGCGTCGAGTTTCACGAAGGTGGCCAGGTCGGAGGGATGGCGCAGGCTCTCGTCCAACGCCACGGGCAGCGGACTGCGGTCCCGCAGCCGGCGCAGCCCGGTGACGTCGTTGGCGGGCAGCGGCTGCTCGAACGCCGACACGTCCAGGTCGGCGAGCCTGCGCGCCATACGCAGCGCGCCGTCCACGGTGTAGGCCTGATTCGCGTCCACCCAGATGGGCGCGCCCGGAGCCGCCTCCCTGACCGCCGCCACGACCGAGACGTCCGTCGCCTCGTCGTGCAGGCCCACCTTGACCTTGTACGCCTGATAGCCCTGCTCCCTGCCCTCCTCGACCGCCTGCCGTACCTCGGCCGGGGTCTGGCCGGCCACGATCCACCCGAGCGTGATGCGGTCGACGCGGCGCTGGCCCCAGAGCACGCCGACGGAGACACCGAGCGCCCGGCCGAGCAGGTCGTGCAGCGCGATGTCGAGTGCGGACTTGGCGATGGGGGAGCCGATCGTCAGCCCTCGGTTGATCACCTTCTCGTACGCCGCGCAGGCACCGTCGAGATCCCACGCCGACCGTCCGACCAGCGCGGGAGCGAGGTAGCGATCGATCGTCGTCGAGATCGACTCCACGGTCTCGTAGGTCCAGGCGGGTGTCGGCGTCGCCTCTCCCCAGCCGGTCAGCCCTCCGGCCGTCACCTTGACAAGAACCCGTTCGGCGGGCTTCCCCGCCGTGGTGACACTTCCCCCGGAAATGCTGAACGACCGGATGGACGGCAATTCCACGACAAATGTGTCCACCTGCTCGACGATTAGCGACTCCATGATTCTCCCAATGGCATGAATTCGTGCTGTTTTCATTACCGCGATGCCCTGAACCTAGCACGCTGGAAATGATTCACGAATTCATGGAATGAATTCATGGCGTTCGCCGATTCGGCGGCGCCCCCGGCGTCCCCGCAGCTCGACGGCGCAGTTCACGCGTTCTCTGGCTCACGGGCGGCGAGGTGACGGCGGCGACGATCATCGCGGCACGGGGACGGATGGAGGAGACACAGTCGCCCTTCGACGCGAGCACCCGGCGGAACGGGAGAGCCGACAGGTCGCCCGCGAGGTCGACGACGGCGTCGAATCGGCCCGCGCCTCCTCCGCGTCGAAAGTGTTAGTCGAGAGTGTTCGGGAACTGCACGGCGAAAGCGCGACGGAGGCATCGTTGACGAGCACCGTCTGGACGGCTTCGACTTCGCCGAGCAGCACCCTGCAGCGCGGTTGTCGTCGCCGTCGGCAGAGTGGGCCTTGTGATACGACTTTCGTATCTCCCCTGTCAGGGCTCTCCTTTCGCATGGTTACTGCGGACGTTGCGCGATCGTTCGCAAGGTAGGTCCGGACGTCGCAACGTTCGCGTGGACGGGATAGTCATACGGCTCAAGCAACGGGTTCAGGAACAGGCACTTAGCTTGTCGTTTAACCTCTGATCTTCGCATTTGCCCTGGGAGATGACGAAGCGGGTGGTTGCTCGGTGTAGCGAGTGTGGGATCACCTTCTGGGCTTGGTGCCTTTGCGGTGGTGAGCTGGGCGTTGGTAGGCCTCGCCGGTAGCCAGGACGCGCCCGACTTCGTGATGTGGGACGGGACGGTTGGTGGAGCCGGGTGGCCGACCGGGACCAGGCCGGGTGGGGTTAGGCGCACGCGCAAGCGAAGGCGTCTTGGTGCGGATGTGCCGAAACCCTCTACGGACCCGGGCTGGAGTCAGCCGGAGCGGGTCGGCGGGTTTCTCCCAGGGGCGCCGCAGGTCGTCGGCCAGCCCTCGGGCCAGACGCAGTTGGGTGTGGACAGCCAGAATGAGCCAGGTCCACCGGTCGGCCGCCTCAGGGCTGCGGATCTTGGGGGCGGTCCAGCCGAGGGTCTGCTGCCTTGGGCGATCAGACGGACCAGACATGGTGTTTGACCGTTTTGACCAGCTCTGTCATAGCGTGGACGACCGAGTACTACTCACTCGCCGTGCTGCAGCTGCGGGCGGCCGGCAGGGACGTTCCCGACGAGCTGCTGGCCCACATCTCCCCGGCGCGCAGCGAGAACGTCAACTTCTTCGGCGTCATCACCGTGGACGTCGAGGCGGAGCTGGCCAAGCCGGACGGCGGCGGCTGGAGACCGCTGCGCCCGGCGACTGCGGATTCGACGGTGATGTGACCCGCCGGGGCAGAAGGGCCAATTCCCGGGCGCGAGAACACGCGCCCGTCGTCGATGCCGATCACGATATTGGGCTGGCGCTAGGACCGCGAGCGGATCCTCGGTCATGAACGCCCCGCGCATACGGACTGTCCCCCACTGCGCCACCCACCCAAGACGGGTCGCAGGACGGCGCTTGTCGGCCACCGCCTCCAGCACGCCACGATCCAGCCGGAAGAGCCCGTTCCGGCTCCGCCGCTGACGGCTCCTCGGGGAAGCGGCCATGCCGGGCGGCTCGTCAGAGAGGTTCGGAAAGGCATGGCCCCAGGAACGTAAGCCCAGCAGCCAGGCCAAAGGTCGCGACATCGAACCGAAGCGAAGATCGCGTTCCTAGCGCCAATTTCTGCACTCAGCCTCCACCAGTACCGAAGGCGAAGAAGTCGGCCTCCCACGTCATGCCCGGCGCGACTGGCCTGGACATGCCGTCCTAAAGCCCTGACAGTCTCGGCCTTGTGCGGTCGGTTGAGGCCTGATGTCTACTCCCTTCGGTGTAGTGCGTACGGCGAACGGTGCAAGGTCAAGTGACGATCAACGGACGACGCGCTCCCGCTGCGGCCCGGCCTAGCGTTTCTCCTCGAGATAGCCGGATGAGAGCTGGAGGAATCGCCATGAGCAAGAGAGTGATGGCTGCGATCGCCGGGCTGAGCTTGACGGCCGGTTTGCTGGGATTGGCCGGCGCGCCGGCTGGTGCCCAGGTCGGCACGGCCAGCGAGGCTGTCACCGCTGCGATGGCCGTGCCGAAGCCGCCGAAGGGCGCCAGGGCGGTGGTTCAGGTCAGCCCCAATCCCACCACCAAGCGAGGCCAGGAGGTGACGATCACCGGCCACTGTGGCGGCGGCAAAGGGCTCAAGGCCGTGCTCGCCGGGCTCGACAGGGAGCACCCAGTGCTACAGAACATCCGCATCGTTGAGGACAACCCGAAGGGATTCGTGGCGAAGGCGACCCTCGCCCCCAAGATCGGTAACGGCGTCGGTCCTGTTTTCGTCGACTGTGGCGGCGAGGCAGGCGTGACCCTCCTGGTCACCCACGTCTGATCCGAACCTTCCCACCCGGGCTGGTAACAGATCCAGAGCTTCCGCAGTCCTTGAGTCCGCCGATCCACGCGGCTACGGAAGCCGAACACGCCGTCCTGTACGCCCCGGCCCGGCGTTACACCCGTCACCCCTCGAGAAAGGGCCTCCGCATGGCAGAGCCGCCCCCACGACGCGAACCCGCTCCAGTCTGGCACTTCGCCCGGATCACCGACATTACGCTCGCTGCCTTCACTCTGGTCTTCTTCGTCGCCGTAGCCCTCGCCACCGGGGTGCACAGCCCCTGGCAGGGCACGATCCCCCTCGCTCTGCTTCTCGGAGCGCTCCTGCTAGTCAGACGCCGCTGGCCGATGACCGTGCTGCTGCTGTCGATCGGCGGGATCTTCGCCTATCACCTCACCGGACATTGGTCTCCCGCCGGTTGGATCTGGCCAGCCGCGGTCGCCTACTTCACCGCCGCCACCACGCCACGCGTGCGCTGGGTGGCCGCCATCGGCCTGGCTCAACTGGTCTACTCCGCGGTCGACTTCCGCTCGGTCCTGGACACGAACCCGACCCGCTACCTGATCCACGTCGCGGGGGAAGGACTGCTCCTGGCGATCCTCATCGCCGCGGGCCTCACCTACACCGCCGCGATGCGCTGGCGCGAACGGCTGCGCGAAACCGACAGCCGTGCCCGCGCCGCCGAGGAACGGCTGCGCGTCTCGCACGAGGTTCACGACGTCATCGCCCACACGCTGGCCGTCGTCGGCGTTCAACTCAATGTCGCCGCCGACACTCTTGAGGAGGACCCGGCCGCGGCCGCCGCCGCGCTACGCCTGGCGAAGGACGTCAGGAACCGGGCGATGACCGACCTCCGCTCCCTCATCGCGGTCTTGCGCGACAACCCCGGCGACACCGTGCCCCAGCCCGATCTGGCCTCCTTGGGCACTCTCATCGCCGACGCCCGCGCCGCAGGGCTTGACGTGACCCTCGACGAGCACGGCGACCCGGCGACCGTTCCCGCCATTCCCGCCATTCCCATCTACCGCGTCGTACAGGAGTCCCTCACCAACACGCTCAAGCACGCGGGGGCGAGCAAGGCCGAGGTGACGATCAATTACGCGTCGGGCTCGGTCACCGTCGAGATCAGCGACGACGGCCGCAGCGTCCCAGGCGGTGCCGATGTCACCGAAGGCCATGGCCTGGCGGGCATGCGCGAGCGGGTGAGCGCACTCGGGGGCGTGCTCACCGCGGGGCCGGTCCCCGGCGGTTTCGCCGTGCGGGCCGACATCCCTGTGGCAGGCTCGACGGCATGACGATCAAGGTGCTTCTCGTCGACGACCAGGCACTCGTACGGGCCGGCTTCCGCAGCCTGCTGGCCCGCTCCCGGGACATCACGGTAGTCGGCGAAGCCCAGGACGGCGACGAAGCCGTAACGTTGTCCGCGAGCACCCGCCCCGATGTGATCCTCATGGACATCCGCATGCCGGGCACCGATGGGATCACCGCCACGCGCCGCATCGTCACCAACCCGACCACTCTGGGCTGTCGCGTCATCATCCTCACCACGTTCGACACCGACGAACATGTCTTCGCCGCCCTGCGCGCCGGCGCCAGCGGCTTCCTCACCAAAGAGGTCGAACCCGCCGAACTACGCCAGGCGGTCGCCGCCGTCGCCGGCGGAGACGCGCTCCTGTCTCCGGGGGTGACCCGCCGCGTCATCGAGCAGTTCGCCCACCGGCAGGACCTCACGCCCAGCGCGGGGCGGCGACTGGCCGCCCTCACCGCCCGGGAACTGGAGACGGTCAAGCTCGTGGCGCTCGGTCTCTCCAACAACGAGATCGCCGAGCGCCTCGTCATCAGTCCGCTCACTGCCAAGACCCACATCACCAGGGCCATCGCCAAACTGAACGTGCGCGACAGGGTCCAGCTGGTCATCCTGGCCTACGAGAGCGGCCTGATACGGCCCGGCGCGTGACATCGGGATCAAAGGTCAGCCACCAACCCGGAACCAGGCATCCATCCCCCTTGGTTCGCTTAAGCCTCCGAGCGTCGGCATTTGGGGTCATGGGGTGTTCACGGGTGGATCTGGCCTGGGGTGGAGGAGGGGGCAAGAAGATCGTTTCCCGGCATGAAGATGATCGTTTCCCAGCTCCGAATCGATGCCCAGGATCCTGGAGTACAGGACAGCGGCGTAAGGGTTCCTCGATCCGCAGTGTCCTGGCGGTGGGTGCTGCGGCGGCTGGCTCGTCGACGTCGAAGTCCTGGCGCGCACATGGCCCGCTCACCACGACAACGTCCACGCCCACGGCACTCTCTTCGTCGCGCCATCGGCTACGGCGCAAGACGGGCGCGGGCAGTCACCCGGTCCACGCCGAGCTCGGTCAGCACGTCAGACGCGGGATCGGTGCGGTCACCGTCCAGGAGCCCGACCAGCAGGTGGACCGCGGTGACCCGGCGCGCGCGGCTGCGCCTAGCCACGACGAGAGCCCGGGACAGGGCGGCCTTCGCACCGGAGGTGAAGGGCATCCGTTTCGAAGGTGCCGAAATCATGGCCCGCTCGACGCCACGCGCATCTACGCCGATTGCGGCAAGGGCGGCATCATCCAAGACAGCGAGCGCGGACCGCGCCGATTCGACGTCCGCCCCGAGTGCCTGTGCCGCCTCTGCTTCATGGAGCACGCCGAGGAGTAGATGTTCTGTGCCAATGCGCCGGTCGCCGCGCCGCCGCGCCTCCGCCGGTGCGTGCGCCACGACCGCGGCTTGGGCGCCAGCCGTGAACCGTTCGAACATCGCAACTCACTTCCCGTGCTTGGCGTGGGCGGACTGGCGCGAGACTCCGAGCGCGTCGCCGATCTGCTCCCAAGACCAGCCTTCAGCTCGAGCGCGGGCTACTGCGGCGGCCTCGACCTGCTCCGCGAGCCGGTGCAGGGCACCGACGGCGCGCAGCCCCACCGCCGGGTCGTGCGACCGCAGTCGGGCGACCAATTCGGGCTCCTCCATGACTGTCAGTTTGGATTGACAAGCGGCACTTGTCAACCCAAACTGACAGACCTCAAATACTCGAGGAGGGCTCAATGTCCAAGGCCACGTTCATCTGCGGCATCGCCGCCGGTCCGCTGTTCGTACTCAGCTTCCTGATGCAGGGCGCCGTTCGGAACGGCTACGATCCGCTGCGCCATCCGGTCAGTTCCCTCGCCCTCGGCGACCATGGCTGGGTGCAGAGCGCCACATTCCTCGTCGCCGGCGCGTTGACCACCGTCTTCGCCGTCGGGCTCCGACGGAATCTGCACCCAGGGCCCGGCAGGCTATGGGGCCCAATGCTCGTGGGCGTGTGGGCGCTCGGCCTCGTCGGCGCCGGCTTGTTCACCACGGACCCGGTGAGTGGATACCCGGCTGGCAGCCCGGATCTGCTGCCTGCCTACGGCAGCACCCAGGCGGCCCTGCACGACGCCGTGTCGCTGGTCGCCTTCGTCGCGATCCTGGGGGCCTGCATCGTGTTCGCTCGCCGGTTCGCCTCCGAGAACCGGCAGGGCTGGGCGCTGTACTCGACCGCGACCGCCATCGTCGTCCTCGTCGCCCTCGGACTCTCGAACGCGGCCTTCGCCCAATCGCCGAACCTCGTGGCCTTCGGCGGCCTGTTCCAGCGAATCATGATCGTTGCAGCCTGGTCATGGCTGACCCTGCTCGCCCGGGACATATATGGCAACAGTGAGCGATCAGGGCTGAGCGCCCGGATCCGTTAGCCGATCGCGCATCGGACATCGGGCTGGACGAACCGGAGATGACGCCGACCGGCATCGGGGTTGAGGAACCGGCGCACAGCCGGCCCGTTATGCGCGCGGTCCGCCCCAGATGCCCCGCCACCGGCACTACCCGCTCTACGCCCACCTTCGGCGACGCGCCAGCGGCGGCATCCGGGAGACGTTGGACCTTGGATCCGCCATCCCTACGACGGGCGCGTGCAGACTGGCTGCCCGCTCTCCCCTCCAGCCCGTGAAGGCGGAGCGCCGTATGCAGGTGTTGATCTTGATTGTGGTAGTGACTGCCAGAACTTCCCCGCTTACAGTGTGGAGTTGTTGGACCACATGGCGTGAAGCGGATCGGGTGGGCGCGTCTGCGCTCTTTCGTGGAGGGCGACGTGACGTCACTGTTGGAACGTTTGGCCCAGGCCGAGGAGGCTGCCACCGAGAAAGCGACCGAGCTGCGTGAGCAACTGGCAGCTGCGGAGGAACAGCTCCGGCGCCTGTCCATCACCCGCGAGACGCTGCGGGCATTGTCGGCCCAGAGCGAGCAGGTGGCGGGATCGGGCGAGTCAGGCGCCGAGGAACCAGTCGAGGCGGGCAAGAGGCATGAGCCGGACGGCCCAGCCGGGCCTTCCGGCGGGACTGCGGCGTTGCCGGAGTTGCGCGGAGTTCGCCGGCAGACGGTGGCGTTGCTGGCCACGGCACAGCGGCCGATGCGGGTCCGGGATGTGGTGGTGGCGCTGGGCCAGCCGGACGACCGGGGGAAGGTGGAGTCGATGCGGTCGCGGTTGCTGCGGCTGGCCGCCGATGGATGGCTGACCCGCTGCGAGGGCGGCACCTACGCGATCGCCTCGGGCGTGAACGGCAACGCCCCAGCCTGGGAGGGAAGTGAGCCGATAGCTCCGTGAGTGACTGAAGCGGGGTGCCGCCGAGATTAGGCCCTCGGCGGCACCCGAGGTTGCGTGAGCACCCTCCAGGTTCTAACTGACAGTGGCTCGCGCACTCCCGAGAGTAACCCGGATGGGATGTCTTGGGGAGGGGCGTCGAGCCTGGATTTCGCCTGCCCTGCTGGCGGCAGGGACGGGGCGGGAAGGATCGGCGATGCCCTCACCAGGGCGAAGGTGGGTTCGTCGCGGGTCAGCCTCTCCCGGATCCGCCGGGCGAGGCAGGCCAGAGCCGGATGGCCAAGCCGGCTTCAAGTTGGGCGATGGTCGCGACGTCGGGCCAGCAGCGGCCGGCGATGAGGTCGTTGATGGTCTGCCGATTGACGCCGGACATCACCGCGAGACGGCGGAAACTCAGCCCTTGCTCGGCGATCACCTCGGCCAAGGTGGCGGCGATCGCTTGGACGACGGCGGCGGCCGGGTGGCCGGACAGATCCACGTGGGGCCAGTTCTCCAGGTCGTCGGCCAAGTTCCGGGGAGACCGGGAACGCGCGCATCCTCCGACCATGACAAAGTGCTCCTTTCGGTTAATGTCGTCGCGCTCAGTAACGGCAGGTTGTTCTGCCGCTATGGGTGGGGTGTGACCCTCGACGCGGAAACCTCGGCCACGATCAACGGCTACCGGCCGTCTCCGCGCAGCCTGCGCGCGTAGGCCTCGACGTCGTCGTGTACCGGGTCGTCGGCGCCGACGGCGAGGACGGCGGGCGCCACCCCCGCCAAGGAAGGAGCTTTGACGCGATCTTTCTGAACCGCCTGTAGGTGCTGTTCGTGATGGAGGTCCATCCGCGGCGCGTGCACATTCTGGGTGTGACCTGCCACCCGACCGGCGCGTGGACCGCTCAGCAGGCCCGCAACCTCCTGATCAACCTTGGCAGCGAGCGGCGTCGTTCCGCTTTCTTGTCCGCGATCGGGACGCCAAGTTCACCGCCGTCTTCGACGAAATCTTCGCCGCCGTGAGTATCACGGTGTTGAAGACGCCGCCGCGGACACCAAGGGCCAATCGCTATGCCGAGAGGTGGATCTGTACGGTGCGCGCCGAATGCACCGACCCTCTGCTCATCTACGGTGAACGGCACCCGCGCGCGGTCCTGGATGACTGCATCGATCACTACCACGGGCATCGTCCTCACCAGGCGCGTGGGCAACGACCACCCGATCAAGATGAGCAGGTTGTGGTGCCTATGGGAGGTCGGATCCAACGCCGCCGGATACTCGGCGGAGCGATCAACGATTACCGCCGAGCCGCATAGCTTGGCCAGGGAAACCGCAGATCAGAACGTATGCGCAATTTTTGACGCGCTACAAGGCGTGCGGGCTGCTGGACTGAGCCAAGTCCCGCAGCACATCCACCCACCCCAGCGGCGGCGAAGGAGATCCTCGTCACCGGATGGCGACGAGGATCGTGTCGTCGCCTACCTGCCACACCGTCCCCACTTCGACGAACCCGGCGTCGCGCAGCAGCTGCTCGTGTACGGCGACGGACACGCGATGATCGGCCTCCACGGCCGGCTCGGCATCTATGGCTCTCCACCACGATGACCAGTCCTCGTGATGGAGAGCCGCCGCTGCTCGCCTGACCGTGGCGGCCAAGTCGGCGACCATAGGTTGCTCGTCGTAGAGGTTGTCGGCGTTGACGAAGACGCCGCCGGGGCGCATCCGCCCGGCCAGTTCGCCGTACATCCCGGCGAGCGTCTCAGGCGGCAGATAGTGCAGAGCGGTGCTGGACATCGCCGCGTCCACCTTCCGATCCAGCCCGAGCAGGCCCGGCCAGCCGGGGACGCTCAGATCGGCCTCGATGAAGCGCGCCACGGTCGGGTACCCGGCTCTGCCGAGGGCGAGGAGCAGCGGGTCCACGTCCACGCCGACGATCTCCGCCTCCGGCAGGCGCTCGGCCGCCCGGCCGGACAACGATCCGGGACCGCAGCCGAGGTCCAGGATCAGCGGCTGGGCCACGTCGCGAAGGGCATGCGCCAGCACGTGGACGATCGTCGCGAATCGCTCCTCCCGGTTGGCGACGTAGCGCTCCTGCTGGGCGTCCCACCGGGCCAGCGCCTCCTCGGGCGTCATCCGCGCGTGCGGGAGACGTACGGCAGGAGCGCCATCTCCCGGGCGTTCTTGATGGCGGTGGCGAGCTGGCGCTGCTGCTGGACGGTGACGCCGGTGACGCGACGGCTGCGGATCTTGCCCCGGTCGGAGACGAACCTGCGCAGCAGGTCCGTGTCCTTGTAGTCGATGGAGCTGACCCCCAGGAGCGGGTTGCTCTTCTTGCGCGGGGTGCGGCGCGGCTTCATGCGGTCTCCTTGAGCAGGGGAGCGAACGGGTCGTCGAATTCGGCGGCGGACTCGTGCGGCGCGAGCAGGCAGGAGTCGAGCAGGGCGTGGATGCGCTCGTGGTCGAGGTCAGGGCCCATGAACACCAGGTGCTGGACGCGGTCGCCGACGATCGGGTTCCAGTCGAGGGCGGCGATCGTGCGGCGGGTCGGGGAGACCATCTCCCAGGCGGCTTCGGGCAGCGAGGCCAGCCACGGCCCGGCGTCCTCCACTGAGATGATCCCGGCGACCGCGTCCCAGGCGAGCATGCGGTCCTTCTGGCTGGCCAGCCAGAACCGGCCGCGGGAGCGGACCGACTCGGTGACCAGCTCATCGACGGCTTCGAAGAGGCGGGCGGGGTGCAGCGGGCGCAGCCGCCGCCAGACCACGGTGGTGACCTCGCCGGTCTGGGCGTCGCAGGGGAGCTGGGCAGTGGCGGGGTCGACGCGTTCTGCCAGCGCGGCGGTGCAGACGGCGGGGCCGGTCACCGCGGGGAGGTTCTCGGCGTGGACCGGGGTGTGGGGCGCCAGGTGGGTGAGGATGGCGCGGGTCAGCTCGTGGTCCTCCTCGTCGCCGCCGCGCAGGGCCAGGCCGGTGGCGTATTCGAGCTGGCGGGCCAGCACCTCGGCCAGGTAGCGCTGGTCTCCGGCCGCGGCGGGCTGGCCCGTTTCGATCAGTTTCTCGCCGCGGACGATGTCGATCGGCAGGTGTTCGGCATCCAGGGCGGTCAGCACGCTGGCCAGGCGGAGGATCTCGTGGGCTTCCTCGCTGTCGAGTGCTTCGGCCACGGATCGGGGTTCGACCGAGTCCCAGAGGTCGACGACGAGCAGCGGGGTGGCGTCCGCGTGCCGTACCAACTGCGGGAGCAGGTCTTCGCGGACGGTGCAAGTGACGCAGCCGTGCGCGAGCCGGATCTCCGAGACGTCCAGCATCTCGTCGGCGGTGCGGACCGTGCGCTCGACGCGGCCGGAGGTCACGTTGAGCAGGTCGTGGTGGATGGCGACGGCGCCGGGGTGCTCGCGAAGGAGTTGGTGGACGACTGCGGCGCGGGCCGCGGTGTGCAGACCCGCGACCAGGACGACGGGGGTTGACACAGCACCTCCCATAAAAATGAAAACCGTTGTCGTTATCATGGCATACTGCTGCGACAGGAAAGGACAGGCCTTGACCAGAAACGAACTTCGGCCGGTGATCAAACTGCGGTCCACCGCAGGCACCGGCTACACCTACGTGACCCGGAAAAACCGGCGGAACGACCCCGACCGACTCACGCTCCGCAAGTACGACCCGATCATCCGCCAGCACGTCGCATTCCGGGAGGAGCGATGAAGAAGGGCATCCACCCGGACTACCGCCCGATCGTCTTCCGTGACCCGAGCGCCGGGTTCGCGATCCTCACCAGGTCCACGATGACCAGTACCAAGACGATCGAGTGGGAGAACGGCAACACCTACCCCGTGGTCGACGTTGACGTCTCCTCGGCCAGTCACCCCTTCTACACCGGGCGCAGCCGCGTCCTGGACACCGCCGGGCGGGTCGACCGCTTCAACCAGCGTTACGGGAGGTCGTGATGTCGGCCCGCTGCCAGCTCACCGGGGCGGCGCCGGTCTTCGGCAACAACGTCTCCCACTCTCACCGGCGCACCCGGCGCCGGTGGAACCCCAACATCCAGCGCCGCCGCTACTGGCTGCCCAGCGAGGACCGGTTCGTCCGGCTGACGCTCAGCACGCGAGCGATCAAGACCGTGGACAAGATCGGCATCGAGGCGGCCGTGGCCCGGATGCGCGCCCGGGGAGAAAAGGTCTGATGGCCAAGAAGAGCAAGATCGCGGCCAACGAGCGGCGCAAGGTCGTGGTGGCCCGCTATGCCGTACGGCGGGCCGAGCTGAAGAAGCTGATCCGCACCGGTACGCCGGAGGAGCGGGCGGCAGCCGTACAGGAGCTGAACCGCCAGCCCCGTGACGCCAGCGCCACCCGCCTGCGCAACCGCGACTCCGTCGATGGGCGGCCTCGCGGGCACCTGACGAAGTTCGGCCTCTCGCGGATCCGCTTCCGCGACATGGCCCACCGGGGCGAGCTCCCCGGGATCACGAAGGCGAGCTGGTAGCTGTGGCCGTGCCCAAGCGCAGGACCTCGCGCAGCAACACGCGGCATCGCCGCAGTCAGTGGAAGGCGACCGTGCCGGACCTCGTCCCGATCACCGTGAACGGGCGGGACCTGCTGGTCCCTCGACGACTCGTCCGCGCCTATCAGCGGGGGCTCGCCGCTCGATGAGATTACCGCGCACCGGGTCGCCCGCCAGCATTGCCGGGCGCGGAACCGCAGAGGGCGATCCGGTCGCGCCATCGCGTCTCTCTGGCCCCGCGTGCGACAAGGTTTCAAGCGTGGAGGCTATAGAGCGATCACGGTGAACACCAGGTTGCCGGCCACCATCCATCTGTCAGTGAACTCGGTCAGTCGCCTACCGTCCATCTCACGGCCCGCGCCCAGGAGTGTGGCCGTGAAGCGCCCGGACGGATCGAGTGAACCATCCCGGTCGGACTGGCTGGATGGGGCGCGGCTTCACCGCCCCCGCACTCACGCGGCTGTGGGACTAGGGATTTGCAGGGCCGGTCGCGGAGCTGATCGCGGCACTCACGCTGTCGGCGGGCGTGATGATCGCCCAGCCGTTCGTGCTCGCGCTGATCCCCGCCTTCGCCCGCGACGGCCTGTCCGGCACCTACTTCGGGGTGTCTACCTGATCTCCGGCGTCGCGGCGGCAGCGGGCACCGCCACTCTCGGCTGGGCCGACCGCGCCGGACCTCTGCTTTGCGCGGCCATCGGCCTCGGCTGCACGACGTCACAACGAAATGGAAAGGCACCACCCCATGAACGATCACCTGAACCGCCGTGGCTTCCTCGGCTTCACCGCCGGCTTGTCGGCCGCCGCGCTCACTGGGTGCGCAACACAGCCCGCCGCCTCAACCGGGGGCTCGACAGGAGGCAGGTTGCGGGCGGCTTTCGCGGGAGGCGGCGCCACGGAGGTGCTCGACCCGCACCTGGCGAACCTCTTCGTCGAGGCGGCCAGGTCCAAGGCCATGTTCGACAAGCTCGCCGACCTTGGCGCTGACGTGTCGCCGCAACCGAGGCTAGCTGAGAGGTGGGAGCCGTCGGCCGATCTCACCCGGTGGCGGATCACCCTGCGTCAGGCCGCCTTCCATGGCGGCCGCCCCGTGCGCTCCCAGGACGTGCTGGCCAGCTACGCCCGCATTCTCGACCCGAAGCGGACCTTCCGCGCCAAGTCGAGCCTGGCGGTGATCGACCTGGCGAACAGCCGTGCGGTGGACGAGCGGACGGTGGAGTTCGCGCTGAAGCGGCCGTTCGTGGAGTTCCCCAACGTGCTGGCGGCGTTCGGCACCTACATCGTCCCCGAGGGCGCCGAGGACTTCACCAAGCCCGTCGGCTCCGGCGCGTTCTCCTTCGTCTCCTTCCAGCCCGGCCGTTCGGTGCTGCTCAAGCGCAACCCGGACTACTGGGACGGCGCGCCGTACCTGGAGGAGTTGGAGTTCGTCATCGCCAACGAGGAGTCCGCGCGGATCAACGCCCTGCTCGGCGGGCAGGTCGAGTACGCGCACGACCTCACGCCGACCACTGCCCGGCAGTACGGCTCGCGGGTCAAACTGGTCCGCTCGCCCAACAGCGGCATGCAGGCCTTCGCCATGAAGGTGGACCGCCCGCCGTTCGACGACCGGGACCTGCGCGAGGCGATGTTCCTGTTGACCGACCGGCAGCAGTTGGTGGACACGATCATGCCGGGAGCGGGGCAGGTCGGGAACGATCTGTTCGGAAAGGACTACCAGTACTACGCCGCCGACATCCCGCAGCGCGAGCCTGACCTGGACAAGGCGCGGGCGCTGATCCGCAAGGCGGGCGCGGAGGGGTTCACGGTCCAGTTGACGACCTCGGCCGCCGCCGCGGGCTTCGTCGAGTCCGCCAGCGTCTTCGCCGACCAGATCCGCAGGGCCGGGTTGAAGGCCGAGGTGGTGACGGGCAACAAGGACACCTACTGGGCCGACATCCTCACCAAGGGTTCGATGGTCAGCTTCCGCTCCGGCGCCATGCCGATCGAGACGCACATCGCCCAGCGGCTGCTGTCGACCTCCACCACCAATGCCACCAAGTGGGCCCGCCCCGAGTTCGACGCGCTGTACGCCAAGGCCGTCTCCACCGCCGACGAGCAGGCCCGCCGCCTGGCCTACCACCGGATGCAGGAGATGCTGCACGCCGAGGGCGGTCTGCTGGTCTGGGGTTTCGCCGACTGGATCGTCGGAACGGCCGCGAACGTCACCGGCGTGCCCAGCGCGCCCGCCAACACGCTCGACTGGGCCCGCTTCGACAAGGTCCGGCTGGGGTGAACCTGCCGCGCTACGCAGGGCGGCGGCTGCTGCTGGGCCTGGGCCAGGTGATCGGTGTCGCTGCCATGGTGTTCCTGCTCGCCGAGGCCCTGCCAGGGGACGCGGCCGTCGCTCTGGCCGGAGACAACCCCGACCCGCAGCGGATCGCGCAGATCCGCGCCACGCTGGGTCTGGACCGGCCGCCGCTGGACCGGTTCCTCGACTGGCTGGGCGGGCTCGCCCGCGCCGACCTGGGCGTCTCGATCGTCTCCGGCCGGCCGGTGGCGGAGATCCTGCTGGACGGGCTGGAGCCGACACTGGTGCTGGCCGGGCTCACGCTCCTGGTGCTCGTGCCGGCGGCGATCCTGATCGGCGTGGCCGCCGCCGTCCGTGAGGGCCGCGCGCTCGACCAGGCGCTGACCTCGGTGAGCGTCGCGCTGTACGCGATCCCGGAATTCGCCCTGGCCATCGTGCTGATCGCGGTGTTCGGCGTGGGCCTGGGCTGGCTCCCGCCGACCGCGGTCGGCGTGCAGGACCTGCTCGCGCATCCGGCGGTGCTGGTGCTGCCGCTGCTCGTCCTGCTCGCCCGGCCGATCTGCTCCATCAGCCGCCTGGTCCGCGCCGGGATGATCGACGCACTGCATTCCGGGTACGCGCGCCACGCCCTCAGGCTCGGCTTACCCGTCCTTCGGGTACGGCTGGCGCACGCGCTACCCAACGCGCTGGCGCCGGCCGTCCAGCAGATCGCTCGCACGACCGACTGGCTGCTGGGCGGGGTGATCGTGGTCGAGGCGGTCTTCGTCATCCCCGGTCTGGGCACGACCTTGACCGGTGCCGTCGACGGGCGGGACCTGCCGGTCGTCCAGGGGCTGGCGCTGGTCTTCGCCACCACCACCGTGCTGGTGAACCTCGTCGCCGACCTGGCGGCCTTCCGGTTGGCGCCGCGCGCATGAGACGGATAGTGCTCGCAGTACCGCTGCTCATCGCGCTTCTCGGCCCCTGGTTCGCGCCCGACGACCTCGCCAGGAGGGCGGCCTTCACCAGCGAGGGTCGGCTGGGCACCGACTTCATCGGCAGGGACGTGTGGCATCAGGTGCTGCTCGGCGGGCGGAGCCTCGTGCTCGTCGCGCTGCTGGCCACGGGTGGCGCCTACCTACTCGGCGTCCCGTGGGGGGTCGTCGCGGCCATGACCCGGCGGCGGGTGCTCGACGAGCTGCTCATGCGCCCGCTCGACCTGCTGCTCGCGGTGCCCTCGCTGCTTCTGCTCATCCTGCTGGCCACCGTCGCGCCCCGCGGTGTGCTCACCCTGGTGCCCATCGTCATGCTGATCAACCTGCCCGACGTCGCCCGGATCTCCAGGGCCGCCGCGCTGGAGATCGCCGGCCGGCCGGCGCTGGAGGCCATGCGCCTGCAGGGGGAGAGCCCGTGGCGCATCGCGGTCGGCTACGTGGGCCGCTCGATGCTGCGCACCCTTGCCGCCGACCTCGGCACCCGCCTGACCGGGGCGCTCTACCTCGTCGCCGCGGCCAGCTTCCTCGGCATCGGCGTCTCCCCCGACGCCGCCGACTGGGCCGTCATGGTGGACCGCAACCGCGCGGGGATGTTCCTCCAGCCGTGGGCGGTGGTCGTCCCCGCGCTGCTGATCGTGGCGCTGTCCGTCGGCCTCAACCTCACCTTCGACCGCGCCCTGCGCAGGAAGGCCAGCCCGTGACCGACGTCATCGACCCGCGCAGGAAGGCCCGCCCATGATCGACGTCGTCGACCTGCGCGCGGAGCCGATCCTGCACGGGGTGAGCTTCCAGGCGCCCGCCGGGCAGGTGCTGGCCATCGTCGGCGCCTCGGGCAGCGGCAAGACCACCACCGGACTGGCCCTGCTCGGCGAGCACCCACCGGGCGTCGACGTCACCGGCACCCTCACGGTGGCGGGGCAGGAGATCACCGCCACACACCCGCCCGCTCCTGGAACCGTGGGCTTCATCCCGCAGCATCCCTCCTCGGTGCTCAACCCCGTCCGCCGGATCGGCGCCGTGCTCAGGGAGATCGCCGCGCGGCACGGCACCTCCGTCGAGGCGACGCTGCGCCGCGCCCGCCTGCCCTTCGACCGCGCCTTCCTGCGCCGCTACCCCCACCAGCTCTCCGGCGGCCAGCAGCAACGCCTCGTGATGGCCCAGGCCCTGCTCGGCGATCCCGCCGTCATCGTGGCCGACGAGCCCACCACAGGTCAGGACGTCCTCACCCGCGACGAGGTGGTGCGCGAACTGTCGCAGCTGGTACGGCAGGGCATCACGATCGTCCTGCTCAGCCACGACCTCGACGTCGTGCGAGCCCTTGCCGGCCACGTGGTCGTCTTGCGCGACGGCCGGGTGGTCGAGGCGGGACCTGCCGACTCGGTGCTGGCCGAGCCGCGCGAGGAGTACACGCGCGCGCTGGTGGCCGCCCAGCCCAGCGTGGACGACGTCACAACGCGAACCGTCGAGGCGGAACCCCGACTGGAGGTGACCGGCCTGTTCGCCGGGCACGGCCGCGCGACCACCCTTCATGGGGTGTCGGTGCGGGCCGCCGCGGGCGAGTGCCTGGCCGTCGTGGGCCGCTCCGGCAGCGGGAAGACGACTCTCTCCCGGTGCATCGCCGGACTCCACCGGCCGAAGTCGGGGTCCGTCCGGCTTGATGGTCGCGGGCTGGCCCGCCGTACCAGGAAGGACCTGGCGGCGGTGCAGTACGTCTTCCAGGACGCCCGCGCCTCTTTCGACCCGTATCGCACGATCCTCGACCAGGTGGCCCGCACGGCCGTACGGCTGCGCGGGATGAGCACCGAGCAGGCCAGGACCGCCGCACGCGAGACCCTCGCCGAGGTCGGCCTGCCCGCCGCCGCAGTGGGGCGCCGGCCAGGTGACCTGTCCGGCGGCGAGCTGCAACGCGCCGCCCTGGCACGCGCCCTGCTCGCCGGGCCCGACGTCCTGATCTGCGACGAGATCACCTCAGGGCTCGACATGCTCACCCAGGCCGCGGTTCTCGACCTCCTCCAGCGGCTCGCCCGCCGACGCCGCCTCACCCTCATCATGATCAGCCACGACCTGGGCGTGGTGGCAAGGCTCGCCGATCACGTCGCCGTCGTCCACGACGGCCAGGTGGTCGAGCACGGCCCTGCCGCCCTCGTCCTGCCCACCATCGCCGCCAAGCAACGGGAGAACACACCGTGTCCGTGACCCACGACTACGAGCTCCGCGCCGCCGGTCCCGCCGACCTCGACGGCGCGCGCAGCGTCATGCTCGACACCTTCTACCGCGACCTCGGCTACGGCTACTGCCCGGAATGGCACGGCGACGTCATCGACCTGGAGGGCGCCTACCTTCGCGACCCGCGACACGGCCTGTTCGTGGCCGTCCACAGGGGACAGGTGGTGGCCACGACGGCCGTGCGCGCCATCGGGCCCAAGAGCCCGCCACACCCGGCGTGGCTAGCCGAGCGCTATCCCGAGCACCGCACCGCCCAGCTGTTCCGCGTCTACGTCCGCCCCGAACACCGGCGCCGCGGGGTTGGCAGGGGGTTGGTCGAGCTGGCCCGCGCCTTCGTCGCGAACAACCCAGGCTACGAGCATCTCTACCTGCACACCGACACCCGGGTGCCAGGGGCCGAGGCGTTCTGGCGCTCACTGGCGACCGAAGTGCACGATGACCGCGACGGCGACGCACGCAACTTCCAGACAGTCCATTTCGAGATCCCCTGAGGATCCCGAGGTTGGAGGCTCTACCTTGAGCGGCGTAGCACCAGGCGGCGGGCACGATCACCGTAAGGAAGATCACCCAGACGAGATTGACGTCTGGCGTCCTTCAACGGACAGTGGATGGTCGTGCAGTCCACTCCATCCATGACGGCGCGATGGCTTCAAGGACTTCGGGTATCGAAGTGATGCCATCAGAAGCGAGGAAGTGACCGGCTCCGGGGACCACCACCGCGGAGACTCCAAGTAGTCCGGCAAGGCGGTTGGTGTGACCAGGCGGAACGTATGGGTCGGCGTCTGACCGAATGACCGCGAGTCGGCCAATGTGGTTGCTGAGCCCCTCCACGTCACAGCCGTCTCCGATGTAGGAGTTCAGGTCCGGGAGTGCAGGTAGTCGGTCGACGAATCCGGAGACCAGCACGAGCGTGCCGAGGTGCCAGGCGTCCGAAAGTGAGCGCAGATGGCGCAGCACGGTCAGACAGCCCAGGCTGTGCGCGACGATTATCGAGTTCTCGTCAGGGGTTCCCACGTCGGCGCCTGCGGCTTCCGTCCACTGCGCGGGGTCTGGGTCTTGTGGGTTCGGAAGGGCTGGGATCGTGGTCGGAATGCCGTTCGCGTTGAGTTGCTCAGCAAGCCAGCCGAACCAGTGATCTTCGGGGGATGCGCCGTAACCGTGGATGATCGAGGCACGCCGCTGGGTTATTCCAGTTGTCATACCGCAGGACGGTATGGGTTCACGTCAGTGTGAAGGTCAAGCCGATGAGGAGGAATCGACGGTGCTGATCAGCGAACTCGCCGAGCTGACGGGCGCGAGCGCGCGAGCGCTACGCCATTACGAGGACCGAGGACTATTGGTTCCGACACGCAATAGCAGCGGGTACCGGGACTACTCCGAGTCCGATGTCACCCGCGTCGCCCAGATCAGGACGATGATCTCCGCTGGTTTGGGAACCTCGATCATCCAGCGGTACCTCGATTGCGCTCGCACCGGCGATCGCGGCACTTCCCTTGAGATGTGCCCAGACCTGCGGGCTGAGCTGGACGCCCTGGCCGGACGCCTCGACGCCAGACAAGGCGAACTCCGCGAGACACGGCGACGATTGAGCGGGCTCACATCCGCTGGATGAGGCGCGTCAGCAACGTCATGGTCAGCAACAGTTGGATCGCGATCCGTGCACGCGTGGCGTGTTACCGCCGAAATGAGACGGAGCCCCGGCTAGCAAGCGTCTTCTCACAGATCTCTTGCGCGTGGAGCTTCGTCGTGGCCCAGTGTGCATATTGTCCGCCGAGCCGGTAACGGACCAGCCGGTTGCCGGTGTCCCTCTCGGCAGGCATGCGGTGACCTGATCAAACTCTTCATGGACGTGACCGATGGACGCTCCGATCAGGGACCGGATCATCCGGCGGCGGTGCGCGCCCTGGCGGTGGCGACCGTGGTAGGGATGAAGGGCTACCGCGCGATCACTGGCCGGGTCGCAGACGTACCCGCCAAGGTGATGGCTGACCTGTATTTGCGGGCCGGGCCCGGCCTGGTCGACTGGTCACGCCTCCATGGTCACCTTCGTGAAGTCACCCGCAGCGACGGGCGGAGCCAGACGTGAACAGAGGGCCGGTACGGGCACCGGCGATCGCGAGGGCGGCCGAGGCGGTCCTGAGCTCAGCGAACTCCGCATTGGTCCAACTCGCGTGCTCACCCTGATGGAACTCTCGCAAGCTGGAGGCATTAGGACCGTGGCCGAACTCGCCGATCGGCTCGACGTCGACGCAGGCCTCGCATCCTGCGAAGGGGGGCACTGGCATGGGGTCACCGAGGGCCGCTGGCGCTGGCCCGCAGGAGTTTGGCGAGGATCGCGCTCAGCTGGCCGCGCTCGTCGGGGGTGAGGGCGTGGAAGGTGTCCTCGAGGCAGGCCGGAATCAAGGCTTGGGCCTGGGCGAGTCGGCGGCGGCCTGAGTCGGTGATGGTGACGGCGTAGGAGCGCCGGTCGCGGGGGTTGCGTTCTCTGCGGACGTGGCCCGCCTGCTCCAGGTCGTCGCAGATGCCGACCATGACGCTGCGGTCGATCCGGAGTTCCTCGCTGAGCGTCTGCTGGGAGCAGGAGCCGACGGCGTCGAGCATCTGGAGCACGAGATGTTGCCCGACTCCGAGCCCTTCCCTGGCGGTGTGAACGTCGGTGGCGCGGGCCACGGCGGCCGAGGCCCGGTACAGCGTAATGTCGAGCCGCTCGGCGGCGAGTTGCGGAAAGTACGCGGTCTCGCGGTCCGTCGTTCTGGTCGTTGTCGCCATCACTCTCCTCTTGCGTTCAGCCGTCAGTCTACCGCGATTCCATCTCCATGCAGATTGTTTGACAGCAGATGATTTAGCGGCATACGGTTCCAATCGTCTGTCCGCCAATTGTTTGCTTGCAGATGGGGAGTGATCGTGACCCGAACCAACCGCCGCCAACAGGCGGCCCTGGTGTTGCTGTGCGCCGCGGTGTTCCTGGACTCGATGGACCTGTCGTTGATGGGCGTGGCCCTGCCCGCCATCGGGCGTGATCTGTCACTGTCGGAGAGCACCCTGCAGTGGATGATGTCCGGCTACGCGGTCGCCTACGGCGGCTTCCTGCTGCTCGGCGGCCGCATCGCCGACCTGTTCGGCCGCCGCCGGGTGTTCCTGCTGTCGCTGACGGTGTTCGCGGCGGCGAGCCTGGCCGGTGGGCTGCTGTCGGCCGGATGGCCGCTGGTGGCCACCCGGGTGATCAAGGGAGTGGCGGCCGCGCTCACCGCCCCGGCGGCGTTGTCGCTCATCACCATCACCTTCGCCGAGGGACCGCAGCGCAACCGGGCGCTGGGGGTCTACTCACTGGCCGGGGCGACCGGATATACCGCAGGGCTGATCGCCTCCGGCCTGCTCACTGAGATCAGCTGGCGGCTCGTGTTCTTCCTACCGGTCCCGATTGCCCTGCTCGTGCTGGCCGCAGCGCCACTGGTGCTGCCACACGGTGTTCGGCCGCCCGGGGCGCACGAGCGGTTCGACGCCGCCGGCGCGATCGCGGTCACCGGCGGCGTGCTGATGGCGGTGTTCGCGCTGACGGAGCGGAACTGGACGGCCGGTGTCGTAGCCGTGCTGCTGCTGGGCGCCTTCGTCCTCATCGAGCGCCGACGGTCCGCGCCGCTCGTCCCGCTGGAGGTGTTCAGGTCCGGCACCGTGGGCGCCGCCAATCTCGCGGCGCTGGCCTGGGCGTGCGCGACGATCGGCTGGCAGTTCGTCGCCGTCCTGTATCTGCAGCAGGTGCTCGGCTACACCGCGCTGGCCACCGGGCTCGGGATCGTCCCGATGGGCCTGGCCATCGTCATCGCCGCCAACCTGGCCGGCGGGCTGATCAGCCGATACGGCTTGGGGCGGGTGGCCGCCGCCGGGATGCTGGTCCAGGGCGCGGGCATCCTGCTGTTCCTACGGGCCGGGGCCGCGGGCGACTACGTCACGGTGCTGCTGCCCGCGCTGGTCGTGCACGGCATCGGCAACGGGCTGTCCTTCCCGAGTCTCAACATCGCCGCCGTCTCTGGTCTGCCCGACGAGCGGCAGGGGTTGGCCTCGGGACTGGTCGCCTCCGCCGTCCAGATCGGCGCCGGAATCGGCGTGGCGGTGCTGGCGGCGGTGATGGCGCTGGGCGGCTCCACGCTGGCCGGATACCGGATCGCCTTCCTGATGGCGGGCGGCTTCTCCCTGCTCGGCGCCTTCGTCGTCGCCTTCGGCCTGCGCCTCCGCCGCCCCGCACCCATACCCGCCCCCGTCGCCTGAAGGAGACACATCGTGACGCTGGATTTCACCCCCGACGAGCTGCTGAGCACGACCCGCGCCGTGCGTAAGCGCCTGGACCTCACCCGCCCGGTGCCGCGCGAGCTGATCGAGGAGTGCGTGGACCTGGCTGTGCAGGCACCGACCGGGCGAAACCGGCAGCGCTGGCACTTCATGGTCGTGACCGAGGCCGAGCAGCGGCGGGCCGTGGCCGACATCTTCCTGCGCGCCCTGCCGCTGGCCACCGGGCAGCCGCTGACCGAACGCGACGTGCGGCGGATGAACTACCATTCCGGCTCCACCGAGCGGGTCTTCGACGGCCTGCGCCACCTGGCCGACAACATCCACCGGGTGCCCGTGTTCGTCATCCCGGGCGTGGAGGGACGCACCGACCACGCCCCGGTGGCCGTGCAGGCGGGGGCGTGGGGATCGATCCTTCCGGCCGTGTGGAGTTTCATGCTGGCCGCCCGGGCGCGCGGCCTGGGCACTGTGTGGACCACTGCACAGGGACCGCTCGAACGCGAACTGGCCAAGGTGCTCGGCGTGCCGTACGAGGAGGTCATGCTGGCGGCGTTCATCCCGCTGGCCTTCACCCTCGGTACCGACTTCAAGCCCGCTCCTCGCATCCCGCGCAAGGAGGTCCTGCACTGGGAACGGTGGTGAGCACGGCGGCAACAGGCTGGCCAGAACCGCCTGCGCACGATGGCAGCCGCCCCCGGACGCATCACAACCTCCAACCGCCGGCTGGAGCCCCACCATGCCCACGCTCGAATGCACCCTCGTCAAATCGTCAGGCTGGACCCGCGCGCCGACCTGCCCGACGGCACGACACCGAAATACGGGCCGCTGGAAGCGATCGCCCGCAACAAGATCAACCGGCAGAAGATCCACACCCAGTGGGCGGACATGACCCGGGTCGCAGGATCGCTGGTGACCAACCAGGTGCGCGCCTACGACCTGCTGCGCATGTTCGCCCGAGGCGGGCGCCCGACCCCGCTCGGGCAAGCGTTCGCCGAGTACGGCCGCATCGACAAGACCCTGCACCTGCTGCACATGCCGCTTGACCTGGATGGATAGAGATTTCGGCAGGCACACTGCCGCCGATCCGGCTGCATGATCTCCGGCATGGGGCGGCGTCGTTGATGCTGGCTGCTGGTGTGGAGATCAAGGTGGTGCAGGAGACGCTGGGACACACCTCGAGCGCATTCACTGCCGACACCTACACGTCGGTCTTCCCGCAGGTGGCGATGGCGGCGGCGGAGAAGACCGCGGCGCTGTTGCTCGGTGACAACGAAGGCCGAGGCGTTCTGCGGCAGCTTCGCGTGTAGCGAGAGGGAGAGGCTGGGCCGGGGGAGATGACGGCTTCGTTCCGCTGGAATCGCGGCGGAACGGGGCCGTTCGTCATGTGGCAGGGGTGGTGAGTGCGGTGATGAACGGCATGGTGATCATGGTGTGTACAGGATTGGTACGGGGGAGCACGGTAGGAGCACGGATAGCCCAGAACTATGTTCCGTACGACTGTCATGGTACATGTTTCCGCAGGTCAGCACCATGATCAAAGCGCGCCCTGCAGGATTCGAACCTGCGACCGTCGGATTAGAAGTCCGGTGCTCTATCCAGCTGAGCTAAGGGCGCTCCCGCCTAATTGTGCATGATCCTGGGAGTGTGCACGTACTCGATTCTCCACGCCGTGCGCATACCGCCTCCTACCTGCAGTCCCGGTAGTCGCTCCGTGCGCTGTTGTACGAGCACGAGTCGATCAGTCTGCCGGACGGGTCGCGCAGGTAGGCGATGTCCTTGTCGTTGTTCCAGACGTGGGCGCGCCGCCCCCAGTACGACGTGGACGCGGTGTCGCGGCCCTGTTCGGTGCGGAGGGTGAGTTGCTGGCCCGGGTTCAGGGCGGCGTCGGGTGCGAACGTGTACCTGTAGCCGGTCTTGTCGTGGATGGTCCAGTCTGCCAGTTCGATGGGCTTGCGGGTGGTGTTGCGGATCGTGACGTACTCGCCGTTGATCGAGGCGTTGCTGCGTCGGTCGACGCCGGGGGAGTCGTAGTAGACCTTGGTGATCTGCACCGTGGGGGCCGCCGATGCGGGGCCGAGGGTGGTGGCCGCGGCGAGGAGGACGGTCAGGGGGAGTGACATGCGGGCTCCTTTCCCGAGTTGCTGAGGGGACGGCTGAGCCGTGGGGGAGGTTCACGGCCTGTGGTCGTTGACTCACGTGGTGAAGGGCGAGTCGAGGGTCACGACACGGTTAATGTCCGAAAACCCCAGGCGGGGGGCGTACATAAAGGGCTAAGGTGTCGTGGCATGGTCGCGACGGTCCTGCACGAGATTCCGCTGCAGGGCGGGGACGTGACGGACGGAGTGGTGCGAATCGGCGAGACGGTCCGCAGGCCCACCTGCCGGTCCAGCCCCGCCGTGCACGCTCTGCTGCGCCACCTGGAGGCGGTCGGGTTCGCGGGCGCGCCCCGGTTGAAGGGGGTCGACGCCGCCGGCCGCGAGATCATCACCTTCGTTCCCGGTACGGCGGGCCTGACCGCCGAGAACGCCGGCGACCGGGCGCTGGAGCGGCTGGCGCGGCTGCTGCGCGACTTCCATGACGCGACGGCGGGCTTCCCGCTGGCCGGGCACCGCTGGGAGGGCGGGTCGAACGACGACGCCGCTCCCGAGGTGATCGGGCACTGCGACCTGACCCCCGCCAACGTGATCTTCAGGGGTGACCGGCCCGTAGCGTTCATCGACTTCGATCTCGCGCGGCCGACGACGAGGCTGTTCGACGTGGTCACGACGGTGCGCCACTGGGCGCCGATCGCCGACCCGGTCGACCGGCATCCGTTGCTGCGCCAGGCCGACGTGGGGGCACGGCTGCGGCGCTTCTGCGACGCGTACGGCCTGCCGCCCCGCGAGCGCCGGCGCCTGATCCCGCTGGCGCGGCTGCGGTTCGGACGCTCGTACGAGGTGATGCGGACACGTGCGGCCGAGGGCGGCGGCTGGGCGCGGATGTGGGCGGACGGCGCCGGCGAGCGCATCCGGCGGGCGGCGGCATGGCTCGACACCCACGAAGATGAGGTGCATGCACATCTCGTCTAGGTCCGCGGGGATCGCGCTCGGGGTTCTCGTGGACGCCGCCGTGGGTGACCCGCGGCGTGGTCATCCTGTCGCCCTGTTCGGCCGGGCCGCCGCGGCGCTGGAGAAGCGGCTGTACGGCGACGCCAGACCCAACGGGGTGGCGCATGTCGCGATCTGTGTGGGGAGCACGGCGGGGCTGGGCCTGCTGACGCGATGGGCGGGCGCCGCGCTCAGCCGGTCGCGACCGTCCAGAGGCCGGGGGACGCGCGCGGGCGGGAGGCGCCCGTCCGGAAGCCGGGGGACGGACGTGGGCGGGACGCACCCGTCCGCGCGGTGGGCCGCGGTGGACGGCCCGGCGGGGGGCGCGGGCCGGTGGCTGGTGGAGACGGGGCTGACGGCGGCCGCCACCTGGGCGGTTCTCGGCGGCACCACGCTCGCCCGCGAGGGCGTCCACATGGCCGAAGCGCTCGAAGCCGACGACCTCGCCGCCGCCAGGGCCCGCCTGCCGCACCTGTGCGGCCGGGACCCGCGCGGCCTGGAGGCCCCGGAACTGGCCAGGGCCACCGTCGAGTCGCTGGCCGAGAACACCTCCGACGCCGTCGTCGCGCCGCTGTTCTGGGGCGCCGTCGCGGGTGTGCCGGGCCTGCTCGCCTACCGCGCCGTCAACACGCTCGACGCCATGGTCGGTCACCGCTCGCCGCGGTACGAGCGGTTCGGCTGGGCCGCCGCCAGGCTCGACGACGTGGCCAACTACGTCCCGGCCAGGATCACCGGGCTGCTGGCCGTACTCGCCGCTCCTGACCGGCGGCGGGCCCTGCGGGTGCTGCTGAGGGACGGCCACCGGCACCCCAGCCCGAACGCGGGCAGGTGCGAGGCCGCGTTCGCCGGGGCGCTGGAGGTGACGCTGGGCGGCACCAACGTGTACGGCTCCCGCGTCGAGCACCGCCCGGAGATGGGAGACGGACCGAAGCCGGAGGTGCGGGACATCCGCAGGGCGGTGCGGCTGACCAGGACCGTGGGCCTCACCGCGGCGGCCGTCGCCGTGCTTGTTCCAGCACTCTGGCCGCGTCGCGCTCGGAGAACCCCCGCGCCATGAGCGTGATCGCGCCCGACCACCCTGGGCGGGATGGGCGCGTACACGCCGGTGACCAGGGAGCCCGCAGTGGCGGATGTCACATCATGTGCCAAGGGGGGCGGCACGGGCGTTCGCGCGGGGCCGCTACGGTGGCCTGGTGAAGGGTGCGCTGCTGGTCGCGGGGACCACGTCGGATGCGGGCAAGAGCGTGGTGACGGCGGGCATCTGCCGCTGGCTGGCCAGGCAGGGCGTGCGGGTCGCGCCGTTCAAGGCGCAGAACATGTCGCTGAACTCCTTCGTCACCGCCGACGGCGCGGAGATCGGCCGGGCGCAGGCCATGCAGGCCCAGGCGGCCGGTCTGGAGCCCGTCGCGGACATGAACCCGATCCTGCTGAAGCCCGGCAGCGACCGCCGCAGCCAGGTCGTGCTCATGGGCAGGCCGCTGACCGACGTCGACGCGATGGAGTACGGCGCGCTCAAGGACTTCCTCCGGCAGCGGGCGCTGGAGTCCTTCGAGCGGCTGCGCGCGGCCTACGACGTGGTGGTCTGCGAGGGCGCCGGCAGCCCCGCCGAGATCAACCTCAGGCGCGGCGACATCGCCAACATGGGCCTGGCCAGGGCCGCGAACCTGCCCGTCGTCGTGGTGGGCGACATCGACAGGGGCGGCGTGTTCGCCGCCTTCTACGGCACCGTGGCGCTGCTGTCGCCCGAGGACCAGGCGCTCGTGTCCGGCTTCGTGGCCAACAAGTTCAGGGGCGCGGTCGAGCTGCTTCAGCCGGGGCTCGACACGTTGCGCGCGCTGACCGGCCGCCAGGTGTACGGCGTGCTGCCCTGGCTCGACGGGTTGTGGCTGGACGTCGAGGACTCCCTCGCGCTCGACAGCCGTCCGGCGGCGAGCGGGCGGCCACACGGCAGGCAGACGCTGCGCGTGGCCGTGGTGAGGCTGCCGCGCATCTCCAACTTCACCGACCTCGACGCGCTGGCGAGCGAGCCCGGCGTGCTGGTCAGGTTCGTCACCACGCCCGCCGAGCTCGACGACGCCGACCTGGTCGTCCTGCCCGGATCGAAGGCGACGGTCTCCGACCTGGCGTGGCTGCGTTCGACGGGGCTGGCCGACGCGCTGGTGGCCAGGAGCCTGCCGATCCTGGGCATCTGCGGCGGTTACCAGATGCTCGCGCGGGAGATCGTGGACGAGGTGGAGTCGAGAGCGGGACGGGTGAGAGGGCTCGGGTTGCTGCCTGTCCGGGTGACGTTCGGCGAGGACAAGCGCCTGGCCAGGCCCACGGGGCAGGCGTACGGCCATGCGGTGTCGGCCTACGAGATCCACCACGGCGTCGCCACGGTGGAGGGCGGCGAGCCGTTCCTCGACGGGTGCACGGTGGGGGCGGTGTGGGGGACGACCTGGCACGGCGCGCTGGAGAACGACGGCTTCAGGCGGGCGTTCCTGGCGGAGGTGGCGGAGCGGGCGGGCCGTGACTTCGTCCCGGCGCCGGACGTGTCGTTCGCGCGGCTGCGGGAGGAGCGGCTCGACGCGCTGGGCGACCTGGTCGAGCGACACCTCGACACGGACGCCCTGGTCCGGCTGATCGACAAGGGGGCGCCGGAGGTCCCGTTCCTGCCCCCTGGCGCCTGACCGGCGTCTCGTTCCTGCCCTCTGGCGCCTGGCCGGGGTCCCGTTCCTGCCCTCTGGCGCCTGGCCGGGGTCTCGTTCCTGCCTGGTGTCCGACCCGGGGTCCGTTCCCGCTCCCTGGTGGCCGGCCGTCCGTGTCAGTGGCCGGCGATGAGCGTCTTGAGCAGGACGAGGATCAGTCCGAGCAGGAGGTTGGCCACTCCCGACCAGAGGATCACCGCCTTGCTGGAGTGGATGGTGACCGCCGCCGCGACGGCCCAGATGACCTGGCTCGCCACCGCCACTCCCAGCGCCATCCACGCCGCGACCGTGTCGGACATGCCGAACGTGGAGGCGAAGGCGGCGGCCGTGGCCGGCGGGAAGGAGGCCTGCGCGAGCGGCCATTCCTCCCTGGCGACCCTGCGCAGGTTGGCCCAGGTGAGGGTCTTGACGTGGGCCACGACCTCGGCGTAGACGTGCGCGAGCCAGAACACGATGCCCGTGCAGATCAGCAGGACGATCAGGTCCTCCGCCGGGGCCGGCTGGTGGTCGGTGGCGGAGCCGACGACCACGGAGGCCGCCAGGAGCGAGCCGTACACGGCGCCGGCGAGCTCCGCCCGCCCCGGCGCCGCAGCCATCTCGTGCGCGTTCATGACAGCAGTCTCCTTCACGCCCGCCCGGTCGCCCCCGCCAGGCGCGCCGTCGCGGCGCACGTCACGGGCAGGCCCGCCAGGCGCGCGGCGCAGGTCACGCGGGCAGGCCGGGCGCTTGGCGCGGGTCACGCGGGCAGGCCAGGCGTGCGGCGCAGGTCATGCGGGCAGGCCGGGTGCTTGGCGCGGGTCACGCGGCAGGCCCGCCGCCGGCCGGCCGAGCACCTCGGCGACCGCGCCCGACGGCGCCGGCGCGGGCGCCGGCCGGCGTCGCCGGGTCCTCAGGCCTCCTGCAGCCGGAGGGCGTGGGGCGTGTCGGCGAAGAAGCGGACGCTCGTGACGGTCTCGCGGGCGCCGAGCGGCCTCGTGACGGTGATCGGCGCGGCCAGTTCGACGACGACGTTGGTCTGGGAACCGACGGCGACGCTGAGCCGTCCGCCCGCGACGTGGATCATGCCGGTCTCGTTGTAGTTGCGCGACACCCGTACCGAGGTGATCAGCTCGCGCGGGATCCGCAGGTCGAAGTAGGCGCCGAAGCGGACGCGCAGCTCCTCGTCGGTCACGACGTGCGGCCTGGTGACGCACGCCGCGGCGAAGGCCAGCGCGAACAGGATGCCGTACAGGTCGAGCACCAGCACGGTCACGCGTATCGCGGTGGGCACGTCCAGCGCGGCCAGCAGCAGGTCGATGCCGACCGTCTCGACGACCATCACGAAGAGCATGATCATCAGAGTCGTCGACTGCTCCTTCGAGTACGGCACGGCCCTGGCTCCCGTGGGCACGCCGTGGCGCCGCCTGGCGACCCACAGAAACAGGCTGGCCATGCCGTTCAGCTCGAACTCCAGCAGTTTGCGCACCTTGACGGGCACCAGCGCGTCGACGGTGTCCCGCAGCGCCGCCCGCCGGTCGGCCCCCGCGCCGCGCGCCGTCCGGTAGAGCCGGTAGGCGGCCACGGCCTCCAGCGCGAGGACGCCTGCCACGACCGCCTCCGTGGCCACCATCACCGGCGTGGGCAGCGGGACACCCGAGACGAGCAGGACCGCGAGCAGTAACTCGGCGGGGATGGCGGTGTAGAGCGCCGCGCGGGCCAGCCGGAGCATCACACCCGTCCCTTCACCGTCTCGATGAGCAGCCTGAACACTTCGACCTGCGCGGGCGTCATCCCGTCCCGCACCATGTCCGGCCATGTCGTGCCGTCGGGCTCCGCGTGCTCGAGCATCGGCCGCACCAGGCCCTCGGGCAGGTGGTCGGCCAGGTCGCGGGCCAGCGCCACCAGGCGTCCGTCGTCGAGGGGGACGTCGGCCAGCTCGTCGAGGCGCCGGTAGAGCTCGTGGCTGCGTCGCAGCGCGGCGGGTTCGGTGAGCGGCTGGATCAGGTCGACGAACTCGGCGCTGACCGCGGGGTCGGCCACGTTGCTCATCAGGGTGAGCAGCTCGCGGTCGAGCCTGGCGAAGGCCGACTCCTCGGGGATGAGGTCGCGCAGCACCGCCGTCATGTCGGGCGGAGCGACGGAGTCGGGGTGCAGCTCGGTCTCGGCGAGCAGGACGGCCAGCCGTTCGCGTCTGGCCGTGATCGCCGCCTGCTGCCGCGCGAGGTCGGCGTCGAGCTCCTGGAGGACCTCGCGCAGGTCCTCGCCCTGGTCGTCGGTCAGCACGTCGCGCAGCTCGTCCAGCGACATGCCGAGCGCGGCCAGTTGCCTGATGCGCGAGAGGAGCACGGCGTCCCTCAGCCGGTACTCCCGGTAGCCGTTGGCCAGGCGTTCGGGTTCGGGCAGCAGCCCCAGATGGTGGTAGTGGCGCACGGTCCTGGTCGACACCCCCACGAGGGAGGCGAGCTCTCCGATCCGCATGCGGTCATTACACACGTTGCCGTTACGTCAAGGTCAAACTTTGGGCCTTGCGGGTGGTCGGAGGCGGGCTTACGATCGGTCAAACTCTTAGGAAACTTTCTTAAAAGAAAGACCCCTCGCATGCGCAGATCGCCGATCGTGCTGCTCGTCGTCCTCATCGCCGTCGCGCTCGGCGCCGTTCCGGCAGGCGCCGCGGCGCGCCTGACCGCCACCTTCGGGCTGTCGGGCACCACCGGGAAGTTCGTCGTCGCCAACCCCGGCACCACCGCCGTCACCGGCTGGTCGATCGTCTTCGACCTGCCGCCGGGCGTGACCGCGAGCAACCCGCAGCACGCCACCCTCACGCAGAACGGCACCAGGGTGACGCTGACCCCGGCCTTCTACATCAACACCGTCCAGGCGGGCAGGAACACCGAACCCTACAGCCCGGCCTTCACACTGAGCTCGGCCGTCCAGCCGGCCTCGTGCACGATCAACGGCGCCAACTGCGACGGCAGCGGCCCCGAGCCGCCCGCCCCGCCGCCCGTCGGCGCCACCTACACGGTGACCGGCACCTCGGCGAAGTTCGTGGTGGCCAACAACTCCACCACGGCGCTGAACGGCTGGACGATCGTCTTCGACCTGCCCGCGGGGGTGACCGCGAGCAACGCCCAGCATGCCTCGCTCGCCCAGGACGGCCGCACGGTCACGTTGACGCCCGCCCACTACAACACCACGGTGGCCGCGGGCGCGACGACCGAGCCCTACAGCCCGACGTTCACCGTCAGTACGGCAGGCGCCGAGCCCACCTCTTGCCGGATCAACGACGTGAACTGCGACGGCACCCCCGACGCGCCGCCGGGAGCCCCCGGCAACCTGCGCGTGACGGTCAAGACCACCAAGACCGTCTCGCTGGCCTGGGACGCCGCCCGGCAGGGCAGCCTGCCCATCGTCGGCTACGTGCTGTCCAACGGCACCGAGGTCACCGGCACCACGGCGACCGTGACCGGTCTGACGCCCAACACCGCCTACACCTTCACCGTCAAGGCCAAGGACCGCAAGGGCACGCTGTCGGCGGCCGGCACTCCGGTGACCGTGACGACCAACGACCCGGCCGACGACACGCAGCCGCCGACCGCCCCCGGCAGCCCGCGCAGCACCGGCAAGACCTCCTCCAGCGTCACCCTCACCTGGACCGCCTCCACCGACGACAAGGGCGTGGCAGGCTACGACGTCTACACCGGCACCACGCCGGCCACCAGCGTCACCGGCACGACCGCCACCGTCGGCGGCCTGTCGCCCTCGACGGAGTACACCTTCACCGTCAGGGCGCGCGACCTGTACGACAACCTCTCGCCCGCCAGCGTCCCGGTCACCGTGACCACCGCCGACATCGTGGAGAGCGGCTACGCCCGGGTCGGCTACTTCGTCCAGTGGGGCATCTACGGCCGGCAGTACTTCGTCCGCAACCTCGACACCAGCGGCGCGGCGGCCAAGCTGACCCACATCAACTACGCCTTCGGCAACATCGACCCGGTCAACCTGACCTGCCTGCAGGGTGTCACCAAGGGCACCACGCAGAACCCGCAGGACCCGAACCAGGGCGACGGGGCGGGTGACGCCGACGCCGACTACGGCAGGCCGTTCAGCGCGGCGCAGTCGGTCGACGGCGTGGCCGACACCGGGTGGGAGAAGCTGCGCGGCAACTTCAACCAGCTCAAGAAGCTCAAGGCCAAGCACCCGCACCTCAAGGTGCTGATCTCGCTCGGCGGCTGGACCTACTCCAAGTACTTCTCCGACGTGGCCGCCACCGACGCCGCGCGCAGGAAGTTCGTCAGCTCGTGCGTCGACATCTACATCAAGGGCAATCTGCCCGTCGCCGGCGGCGCGGGCGGGCCAGGCACGGCGGCGGGCGTCTTCGACGGCATCGACCTGGACTGGGAGTGGCCCGGCGCCGAAGGGCACCCCGGCAACCACGTCAGCCCGAACGACAAGGCCAACAACACGCTGCTGATCGCCGAGTTCCGCCGCCAGCTGGACGAGCTGACCAGGCAGACCGGCCGGCGCTACCAGCTGACCGCCTTCACCCCGGCCGACCCCGCCAAGATCGCGGCGGGCTGGGACCTGCCGCAGGTCGCCAAGCACCTGGACATCTTCAACGTCCAGGGCTACGACTTCCACGGCGCGGGCAGCGACAACTCCTGGGAGCCCAACCGCACCGGCCACCAGGGCAACCTCCACCTCGACACCGACAGCCCCTACAACCCCGACTTCAGCGTCGAGAAGGCGATCGACGTCTACCTGGCGGCGGGGGTGCACCCGCGCAAGCTCACCATCGGCCTGGCCTACTACGGGCGCGGCTGGCAGGGCGTCGCCGACGGCGGCAAGGCGGGGGAGTGGCAGTCGGCGACCGGTGCCGCGCCCGGCCAGTTCGCCGAGGAGGCGGGCACGCGCGGCTACGCCAACCTGGTGGCGAGTGTGCCGAACTGCACGGTGCGGCATGACGAGCAGGCCGTGGCCACGTCGTGCTTCACCGGCGACGGCGGCCAGTGGTGGTCCTTCGACGACGCCTGGTCGATCGGCAGGAAGACCGCCTGGCTGCGCAGCAGGAACCTGCTCGGCGCCATGGTCTGGGAGATGTCGGGGGACACCGGTGTCCTCACCGGCGCCCTGGACGCCGGGCTGAGGTAACCGGGCGGCGATACGGCTTGCGTCTCAAGCGGGGGCGCAAGCCGTATCAGCATGTGGACATGGTCCTTACCTACAATTTCGGTAGGTTATGGTGGTTTTCACCTGAACCCCCGCAATGAAGGGCGATCTCCCCATGGCTACACGCGTCACAGCGGCAGTGCTCCTCGCCGTCACGGGACTCCTCGCGGGCTGTGGCGGGACCGCGGAGCCGACGGCCAAGGCAGCGGCCGCGCCGGGGCGGCCGGTCCACGGCGGCACGCTGACCTATCTCGAGCACCAGCCGCCGAGCTGCCTCTACCTGCCGGCGGCCGGGTTCTATCCGAACGGCGGGCTGCTCAACCAGCTCACCGACAAGCTGACCTGGCAGAACCCCAGGACCCTCGAGATCGAGCCGTGGATCGCCACCAAGTGGGAGATCAACGACGACGCGACCGAGTACACCTTCCACCTGCGTGACGGCGTGACCTTCAGCGACGGCAGCCCGCTCGACGCGAGCGCCGTGGCCGCCAACTTCGACGTGTACGGCAAGGGCGACGCCAAGCTCAAGCTGCCGCCCGCCGAGTTCGTCAACAACTACGCGCGCAGCGAGGTCGTCGACGCCAGGACGGTGAGGTTCCACTTCGACAAGCCCTCGCCCGGCTTCCTGCAGGGCACCTCGGTCATCGGGGCGGGGCTGGTGTCGAAGAAGACCATCGGCCTGCCGTACGAGCAGCAGTGCCAGCTGAAGAACGTCATCGGCTCGGGACCCTTCACCGTCGCCCATCAGGTCGTGGACAGGCAGATCGACCTCAAGGCCCGCAAGGACTACAACTGGGCACCCGCGTCGTCCGAGCACCAGGGCCGCGCCTACCTCGACGAGATCAAGATCATCGTCACGCCCGAGGACAACGTCAGGGTCGGCGCGCTCACCAGCGGCCAGGCCGACTTCGTCCGCTACGTCCAGGCCTACGACGAGCAGACGGTCAAGAGCGCGGGCTTCACCCTGTACGCCGAGCCGACCAGAGGCGTCAACAACGGCCTGTACCTGCGGCCCGCCAACAGCATCCTGAGCGACCTCAAGGTCCGCAAGGCGCTGCAGAAGGGCACCGACGTCAAGGAGGTCGTGGACACCCTGTTCACGCCCAGCTACCCGGCGGCGACCTCGGTGCTCAGCCACCTCGCGCAGGGCTACGTGGACCTGTCGAAGGAGCTCGCCTTCGACCCCGACGGCGCCAACGCGCTGCTCGACTCGGCCGGATGGAAGCGCGGCGCCGACGGCGTCCGCGAGAAGGACGGCGTGAAGCTCCAGCTCGGCGTCTTCGTCTCCCTGCCGCAGCCGCTGTCGAAGCAGACGCTCGAACTCGTCGCCCAGCAGTGGGCCAAGCTCGGGGTGAAGCTCGAGGTGCGCCCCGGCGACGCGGGCACCCTCGCCGTCGACATCAAGAACGCCGAGAAGACGGCCGTCAGCCACAGCATGGTGGGCCGCGCCGACCAGGACGTCATCAAGAGCCAGTTCCACAGCGAGAACCGCGACGTGATCCTGTCCCAGGACAAGCAGCTCGACCGGCTCCTGGAGGAGGAGTCGGCGCTGGCCGTCCCGGGCGAGCGTGACAAGAAGGTCGCCGAGATCCAGCGCTACCTCGTCGAGCAGGCCTACGCGATCCCGCTGTTCGAGGAGCCCCAGGTGTACGGCGGCGCGCCCAACGTGCACGGCGTCGCCTTCGAGGCGGTCGGCCGGCCGAGCTTCTACTCGGTGTGGAAGTCATGAGGGTGGTCGTCATGAGGGTGGTCGTCATGAGGGTGGTCGTCATGAGGTGGACGTCATGAGGGTGGACGTCATGAGGAAGGCGGGGCAGGCGGCCCTCGTCCTGTGGGCCGCCTTCACCGCCTCCTACGTGCTGCTCCAGCTCCTGCCGGGCGACGCGATCCTGATCAAGTTCCAGAACCCCGAGCTCGGCCTGTCGCCCGAGCAGATCGCCCGGATCAGGGAGTACTACGGCAGCGACGGCCCGGCCGCCTACCTGCACACGCTGCTCGGCTTCCTGCGCGGCGACTTCGGCTACTCCATCGACACCGGCATGCCCGTCGTCGAACGGCTGGCCGAGGCGCTGCCCGCGACGGTCGAGCTGGCCGGGCTCGGGTTCGCGCTCGCGCTGGTGCTCGCCGTGGCGATCGCGTTCGCCTCCAGCCACCGCCTGCTGGCCTGGCTGCGGGAGGTGCCCTCGCTGTTCGTCGCCGTCCCCGTGTTCTGGGTGGGCATCCTGCTGATCCAGGTGTTCTCCTTCCGGCTGAAGCTGGTGCCGGTCATCGGCGGCAGCGAGGTCCAGCAACTCGTCCTGCCCGTCCTCACGCTGGCCGTGCCGATCTGCGCGCCGATCGCCCAGGTGCTCGCACGCGGCATCGACCACGCCGCCACCCAGCCGTTCGTCCAGGTGGTGGCCGCCAAGGGGGCCTCACGCCGGTGGATCCTGTGGCGGCACGTCGCACGCCACGCGATGCTGCCGACGCTCACGATGGCCGGCCTGACCTTCGGCGAGCTGATCGCGGGATCGGTCATCACCGAGACCGTGTTCGGCAGGAACGGCGTCGGCAGGCTCACCGAGCAGGCCGTCAGCGCCCAGGACACTCCTGTGCTGCTTGCCGTCGTGGTGCTGGCCGCGACCGTGTTCGTGCTGGTCAACCTGATCGTCGACCTGCTCTTCCCGATCCTTGATCCGAGGCTGAGATGATCAGATGGCTGGTCGTCGCCGTCGTCCTGCTGTGGGCGGCGGTGCCGGGACTGTTCACCGGGCACGACCCGATCGCCGGTGTGCCCTCCGAGAAGCTGCTGCCGCCGAGCGCCGAGCACTGGTTCGGCACCGACGCCGTCGGCCGGGACCTGTTCGCCCGCGTCGTCCACGGCGCGGTGCACTCGCTGTCGGGCGCGTTCGTCGCGGTGGCCGTCGGGCTCGTGCTCGGCACGCTGCTCGGCCTGCTCGCCGGCTCGATCGGCGGCCTCGCCGACACGGTCGTCATGCGCGTCGTCGACGTGCTGCTGTCGGTGCCGGGCCTGCTGCTCGCGCTGACCGTGATCATCCTGCTCGGTCCCGGCACGGTGAACGTCGCCCTCGCGGTCGGCGTCGGCTCGGTCGCGACCTTCGCCCGGCTGGCCCGCGCGGAGGTCGTCAGGACCAGGAGGGCCGACTACGTGGAGGCCGCCTTCGGCAGCGGCGGGCGCCTCCCGCAGGTGCTGTGGCGGCACGTGCTGCCCAACTCGCTCGGGCCCGTCATCGCCCTGGCGGCGCTGCAGTTCGGCGTGGCCATCCTCGCCATCTCCACGCTCGGCTTCCTCGGGTACGGCGCCGAGCCGCCCACCCCCGAGTGGGGCCTGCTCATCGCCGAGGGCCGCAACTACCTGGCGACCGCGTGGTGGCTGACCACCCTGCCCGGAGCAGTCGTCGTCGCCGTGGTGCTCGCCGCGGGCCGGATCAGCAGGAGGCTCGATGAGCTTGCTCGACGTGCGTGACCTGGTCGTCTCGTACGGCAGGCGCCGTACGGTCCACGGCGTCTCCTTCACCGTCGAGCCCGGCGAGGTCGTCGCGGTGGTCGGCGACTCGGGGTCGGGCAAGACCACCACGGCGCACACCATCCTGGGCCTGCACCCCGCCGACAGCGGGCAGATCCTGCTGAACGGCACCGACATCGCCCGCTGGTCGGCCAAGCGCATGCAAACGGTACGTGGCGCCCAGATCGGCCTCGTGCCCCAGGATCCCGGCAACTCGCTCAACCCGGTCAAGACGGTCGGCGCGCAGATCGGCGAGACGCTGCGCGTCCACCGGCGCGGCGACCGGAGAGCCATCAGCAACCGCGTCGCCGAGCTGCTGGTCAGGGTCGGCCTCACCGAGGCGCACGCCTCGCGCTACCCGCACGAGCTGTCCGGCGGGATGCGCCAGCGCGTCCTCATCGCCGCCGCGATCGCGCTGCGCCCGCAGCTCGTCATCGCCGACGAGCCCACCAGCGCCCTCGACGCCACCGTGCAGCGGCGCGTCCTGGACCTCATCGACGACCTGCGCGCCGAGTTCGGCACGGCGGTGCTGCTGGTCACCCACGACCTCGCCATGGCGGCCGGCCGTTCCGACCGGGTCGTGGTGATGCGGGACGGCCGCGTCGAGGAGCAGGGCCCGGCCGCCACGCTCGCCTACACCCGGCGCGTGCTCACGGCGGCGGAGCGGCCGTTCAAGGCCGCCGACCCGGCGGCGCCCGTCGCCGTGGCGGCCACGGGGCTGGTGAAGACCTACGGCGACGTCCGGGCGGTCGACGACGTCTCCTTCGAGGTACGGCAGGGCACCACCCACGCGCTGGTGGGGGAGTCGGGCTCGGGCAAGACCACCACCGCCCGCATGATCGCCAGGTTCGTCACACCCACCTCGGGCGCCGCCAGGGTCGCCGGAGCGCCCGAGCGGGGGCGCGACTTCCGCAGGCACGTCCAGCTCGTCTACCAGAACCCCTACGCCTCGCTCGACCCCCGCCAGACCGTCCGGCGCGTCATCGAGGAGCCGCTGCGCAACTTCGCGCTCGACGGCTCGGCCGCCGACCTGCTCGAGCGCGTGGGACTGCCCGCCGACCTGCTCACCCGCAGGCCGCGCGAGCTGTCGGGCGGCCAGCGGCAGCGGGTGGCCATCGCCAGGGCGCTGGCGGTCTCGCCCCGGCTGCTGGTGCTCGACGAGGCCGTCTCCGCGCTGGACGTCAGCGCCCAGGAGCAGATTCTCGACCTGCTGGAAAGTCTCCAGCGCGAGCTGGGCATCACCTACCTGTTCATCTCCCACGACCTGAAGGTCGTGCGGCAGATCTCGCACACCGTCTCCGTCATGAACAAGGGAAAGATCGTGGAATCCGGAACGACCGAGGAGGTCTTCACCAGACCTCGGCACGCCTACACCCGCGAGCTGCTCGCGGCGATCCCGGAGCCGGTCCGATGAGCCGCAGACGGCTGGGCTTCTTCACGCGTCTGCTCGACCAGGCCGGCCCGGCCGAGCGGTACGAGCTGGCCGCGGCGCAGATCGCCCACGCCGAGGCCAACGGGTTCGACTCGGCGTGGGTGGCCCAGCACCACTTCAGCGAGAGCGAGGGCGGCCTGCCCGCGCCCCTGGTCCTGCTCGCCTCCGTCGCGGCCAGGACCAGCAGGATCAGGCTCGGCACCGGCATCATCACGCTGCCGCTCGAACACCCGGTACGGGTGGCCGAGGACACCGCTGTCCTCGACCTGCTGTCCGGCGGGCGCCTGGAGGTCGGCGTCGGCAGCGGAGGCACCGCCTCGTCCTTCGCCGCCTTCGGCCACGACAGCGCCGACCGCTCGGCGATCTACGCCGAGCACCTGGCGGTTCTCGTGAACGCCTGGTCGGGCGGCGACCTGGGCGGCGGCAATCACCTCTACCCCGCCGCGCCCCGGCTGCTCGGCGCCATCTGGGAGGCCACCTTCTCCGTCGGCGGCGGGGAGCGGGCCGGCCGCGCGGGCAACGGCCTGATGCTGTCGCGCACCCAGCCGCGCGCCGAGGGCGTCACCCTGGCGCAGGTGCAGAAGCCGATCGTGGACGCCTACTACGACAACCTGCCACCCGGTACGGCTCCGCGTATCGCCGCCTCGCGCACCGCGTTCGTCGCCGACTCCAGGGACGAGGCCCTGCGCCACGCCGAGGAGGGCATCGCCAGGGCCGCCCGGCAGTCGCCTGAGCTGGCCGCCTTCCTGTGGGCCGACACGCACGTGGGCACCCCGGACGAGGTGATCGCGAGCCTGCGCGCCGACACCACCCTCGACAGGGTGACCGACCTGGTCTTCCAGGTGCACTCGGCGGATCCGCCGCACCCTCTCATCCTCCGCTCGATCGAGCTGCTGGCCACCAAGGTCGCGCCCGCGCTCGGCTGGACCCCTTCGGAGCAGGCATGACCGACATCATCGACCAGCTGGTGGGCGTCGACCCGGGATCCCGGCTCGACGTGCTGCGCAGGCGCCGCCCGGACGCCCGCGCGTACGCCCAGCGCACCTACGAGGCGCTGTTCGTGCCGTCGTTCGAGCTGCGGACGCAGGCCGCGTCCGACGCCGCGCCGGTGTCGCCCTCCGCCGTCCCGGCCTCGCCCTCCGCGACGGCGGAGGCGGCCGGGGGCGCCACGCTCGGGCGGGGCGTGAGCGAGGTCGGACTGGAGGAGGTGACACCGGCCGAACGGCACGCCGTCGCCGCCTTCGTCGCGGGCCTGCACCGGCACGAGGCCGTCACCGCCCACTACGCCGCCGCGCTTGAGCCCGACTTGGCCAAGCGGATCGCCGCGCAGGCAGAGGCGGGCAGGGCGAGCGGCCCCTACGGGCACTACCGCGAACCCGAGCTGGCCCACGAGAACGTCGAGGGGCTCCGCTTCCGGGCCGAGGAGGTCGACGGCAGGCTCGCCGCCGCCCTGGAGCACGCCCACCTGCTGGTGTTCCGCCCGAGGGAGGCCGACCCTGAGGCGCTGGAGCGGCTGCGCGAGGCCGGCTGGTCCACCACCGGGATCGTCACGCTCTCGCAGCTGGTCGCCTTCCTCACCTTCCAGATCCGTGTCGTCACCGCGTTGGGAGCGCTCGCGTGAAGTTCACCCAGGACCACCTCGGCTGGAAGCCGTGGATCGAGACGCTGGCCGAGGACGAGCTGACCGAGGAGCACAGGCAGGCGCTGGTCGACCGGGCCAGGGCCGCCTCGCCGTACTTCCGGCTGCTCGCCCGTGACCCGCGCGTCCTGCACGCGCGCACGAGGACCGACAACGACATCTTCGCCAACGGCGACGGCGGCCTGCCGCGCGCCGAGCGGGAGCTGGCCGCGACCGTCACCTCCCGCCACAACGGATGCGTCTTCTGCGCCTCCGTCCACGCCCGCTTCGCCGCCCATTACTCCAAGCGGGAGGGCGACGTCCAGCGCGTGCTCGACGAGGGTGTGGAAGCCGAGCTCGACGGCCGGTGGCGGGCGATCGCCGACGCCGCCGTCGCGCTGACCGCGACCCCGCCGCGGGCGGACGTCGCGGCCCTGCGCGAGCAGGGGCTCGACGACCTGGCCATCAGCGACGCCCTGCACGCGACCGCCTTCTTCAACTGGGCCAACCGGCTCATGCTTTCCCTGGGAGAACCCGATGAGTCTTGATCACCTGGTGTACGCCGTTCCCGACCTGGCGAAGGGGGTGGCCGAGTTCACCGAGCGGACCGGCATCGCCCCGGTGAAGGGCGGCTCGCATCCCGGCGGCACCGCCAACTACCTGGTAGGGCTCGGGCCCACCGCCTATCTGGAGATCATCGGGCCCGATCCCGAGGTGCCGGGCGCCCGGCCGAGGGCGTTCGGGCTGGAGACGCTGACCGAGGCACGGCTGGCCGCGTGGGCGATCCGCGCCGACGACATCGACCGCACGGTGGCGCTGGCCCGCGAGCGCGGGTACGACCCGGGCGAGGTGCAGCCGCTGTCGCGCCGCACACCCGACGGGACGTTGCTGGAGTGGCGGCTGACCCGCTTCGACTCTCCCGCGGCCGTCCGGCCGGTGCCGTTCCTCATCGACTGGGGGACGACGCGGCACCCCGCGGCCTCCGGGCTGCCCCAGCTCACGCTGCTGTCGTTCACGGCCGTCACGCCCGACGTCGCGGCCCTGCGAGCCGAGCTCGAGGCGGTGGGCGCGGCCGTCGAGGTGGAGGAAGGACCGGCGGCCGGGCTGCGGGCCGTCCTGGACACCCCCGAGGGAAAGGTGACGCTGGCGTGAGCGGCCTGCGCGAGTACCTGTCTCAGAAGCGGGCCGCGCTGCCGGCCAGGCGGGCGGCGCAGGGCGGACCGGTGCCGCTGCGGGCGAGCGTCACCGCCGAGGGCCGCAGCGGGGTGCGCAGGATCAGGATCAGGGACTTCCAGATCCTCAGCGACAGCGGGCCCGACTTCGCGGGATACGACCTCGGGCCCGGCTCTCCCGAGCTGCAGGCCGGGGTGCTCGGCAGCTGCGTGACCCACATCTTCCTGATCAAGGCGGCCGAGCTGGAGGTGCCGCTCGACGCGCTGTCGGTGGAGGTGGAGGCGGAATACGATCCGCGCGCCCAGGCGCCCGGCACCACCGACGTCCCGGTGTACCCGCAGAACTTCCGCTACGAGGTGCGGATCGACTCGCCCGCCTCCGACGACGACCTCGCGCGGCTGCACGCCGAGGTGGAGCGGGTGTGCCCGATCCTCAACCTGATCCGCCACCCGCAGGAGATCAAGGGACAGGTGGTGCGGGCGGGCTAACTCCCGCCGGGACGGTTGTCGGCGACCCAGTCGTCGATGATCTCCCACTGGTCGTAGAGCCACCTGATGCGGTCCTGGCGTGACGCGGGGATCTCGGCGGCCGGGACGCGCCACCAGCGCGCCCTGATGCGGGCGCTCACCGGCAGCCGGTGCCACACGTCGCCGATCGTGACGAGGTCGTCCAGCCCGGTGTGCGCGACGAACACCACGTCGGCCGCCGGGCACGCCTCGATCGCGGCGATCGCCCCGCCCGGCCGGGGCGGCAGCAGGTGGTCGAGGGCGGCGGCCCGCTTCGCCTCCTCCGTCAGGCCCTTCTCCTCCAGCCGCCTGATCGCCAGACGGCGGCGGCGCGGGGTGAAGTTGCCGCCCTCGGGGAAGATCACCAGAGCGTCGTCGGCGTCCATGGTGGCCGCCAGGCGCCGGATCTCGTCGATGATCCCGAGCGAGCCCCTCCTGCCGGGGACGAAGGCGTTGGGCAGGCGGTTGACGACCACGTCGAGCGACGGGTCGAACTGCAGGGCCGCCTTCATGACGATCCTCGGCCGCCGCCGGTAGCGGTCGAGCAGGTGGTGGACCAGGAGGAAGGAGTCGCCGGGGCCAGCGTGTCGCGACAGCACGATCACCGGGCCGGTCGGCCGTAGGTCGCCGGGGGGCTCGTCGATCTCCACGCGCAGCCGGAAGACGCGCACCGCCACGCCGTACAGGCGGGACAGGAACCAGTGGATGAGCTGGTAGTGGCGCTCCTGGTGGCGGTCACGGTGCAGGCGCCCGCCGAAGCCGGCCGCCACCCACAACCCCAGGCACGCCACCAGCACCCCGCACTCCAGCACCAGCCACGACACCCCGAACCACAGGAAGCGGACCCCGCGCCGCTGCGGCGGCGGCAGCCGCAGAGAGGCGGCGGCGACCACCGCCAGCCACAGGGGCAGCGTGACGACGGCCGCCACGGCCAGCACGATCAGCAGGGGCACCAGCACGAGCCTGCGGACGAAACGAGGAGGCACACCTCATCCGACCACGCCCGCCAGGTAGCGGGAAGAGGCGGTGTAGGCCCGCTCGATGGAGCGGGAGATCTGCGACAGATCCCGGTAACGCAAGGGGGAGACGGGGGCGTCGAGGCCCGTGGGCAGCACGTGCACCTCCACCGAGCTGGGCAGCGCGGCCATCTCCTCGGCGAAGCGGTGCCTGCGCGCGATCTCGAAGGCCACCATCCCCACCTCCCACGGCCGCCTGGGCGCCGCCAGCGGCCGCTCGATCCTGCCGACCTGCAACACGAACACCCTGCCCGCGCCCAGCCGGACGGCCCTGCCGACGGGAATGCTGTGCACCAGCCCGCCGTCGACGTAGTGCTCGTCGCCGATCCGCACGGGCGGCAGCAGCCCGGGGACGGCGCAGCTGGCCAGCACGGCCTCCACCAGCGGCCCTTCGGCGAACCAGTGGGCGCTGGCCCGCTCGATCGAGGCCGCCACGCACTGGAAGGGGACGGGCAGCTCCTCGATGAGCGCCACGCCGACCAGATCGGTCAGCAGCCGCCGGAGCGGCGCGATCGGGTGCACGTGCGTGCCGGTCCTGGCGAGCGTGGACAGCTGCCGCATCCACGAGCCCGAGAACGCGGTGCGCGCGACGTCGGAGCGCCACAGCCGGGTCAGCCGCTCGACGGCGTCGGACGGCGAGGCGGACAGCAGCACGCCGTTGAGCGCGCCCACCGACGTGCCGACGACCAGGTCGGGCCGGATCCCCGCCTCGTCGAGCGCCCGGAGCATGCCCACCTCGTGCGCCCCGAGCACCCCACCGCCGCCGAGCACGAACGCTGTCCTCACAACCCCGTATCATCGCCTAGCCTGGCTGCCTCTGGCCGCACCGGGCCGGGGTCCGTAGAGTTCTCGGGAGGAGGGTGGCGTCCGCATGCTGAAGCTGCTTGTCGTACTACTGCTGATCATCCTGGTGGTGCTCGTGCTCATGATGATCAGACGGCGTCCCGCGCCGCCCGCGCGGCCGCCCAAGGACAGCCCTCGCGAGATACTCAAGCGCCGCTACGCCGCGGGCGAGATCGACGAGGACGAGTACCTCCGCCGGATGTCGGGCCTCAACCAGGACTGGTGAGTCACGCCGGCGCAGGACCGCCCGGCCGGCGGCCCTGCCAGGCGATCACGCGATCAGGGAATCAGCAGCAGCTTGCCCGTCGTACGGCGGGCCTGCAGGTCCTCGTGCGCCCGCGCCGCCTCGGCCAGCGGGTAGCGCTCGGAGACGTTGATCCTCAGCTCGCCCGCCGCCAGCCAGCCGAACAGGTCGGCCGCCCGCCACAGCAGCTCGTCCCGCTCGGCGATGAAGTGGACGAGCGACGGCCTGGTCAGGTACAGCGAGCCGTTCCTGTTGAGCGCCTGCGGGTCCATCGGCGGCACCGGGCCGCTGGCCCCGCCGTACAGCACCATGAGGCCGCGCGGGCGCAGCGCGGCCAGGCCGCCGTCGAAGGTGGTGGCGCCCACCCCGTCGTAGACGACGTCCACGCCGCGCGGCACGGCCGCGCGTACGGCGTCGGCGAAGCCGTCGTAGCGGAACACCTCGTCGGCGCCGGCCTCCCTGGCCAGCTTCTCCTTGGCGTCGGAGGAGACGGTGGCGAGCACCGTGGCGCCCTTCAGTTTGCCGAGCTGGGTCAGCAGCTGCCCCATGCCGCCGGCCGCCGCGTGCACGAGGATGACGTCACCCGGCTTCACCTCGTGCACCGAGTGCGTCAGGAAGTGCGCGGTCAGGCCCTGCAGCAGCGAGGCCGCCGCCAGCTCGGCCGGCACGCCGTCGGGCACGGGCACCACCCTGGAGGCCGGCACCACGGCCTTCTCGGCGTAGCTGCCCAGCACGTTCACCCACGCGACGGTGTCGCCGACGGCGACGTCGTCCACCCCTTCGCCGACGGCGGCGACGGTGCCCGCCCCCTCGGAGCCGATCGGCGACGGCAGGTCAAGGGGGTAGGTGCCGGTGCGGTGGTAGACGTCGATGAAGTTGACGCCGCTCGCGGCGACGTCGATCAGCACCTCGCCGGGGCCGGGTGAGGGGTCGGGGTGTTCGGCGTACTGGAGGACCTCGGGGCCGCCCTGGGCGTTGATCACAATGGCATGCATGGCTCCAGTCTCCACCTGGCGCCGCCGTAACCTTCGTGCAGGGTCCTGTCGCGCGAGACCGCCACCAGCGCGCCCCGGCAGGCCTCCAGCGCGTGTTCCAGGAGGTCGGGGGGTCTAGGGCTGCTGCTTGAGGCCGCGCATCTCGAAGTCGTCGTAGACCATCTTGAGCGGGTTGTCGCTGCCCTTCGGCACGCGGGCGAACAGCCCGATGTCGCCGGTCGGCAGGCCGGCCGGGTCGTCGACCTGGTGGACCCGCTCCCCGTTGACCCACATGGACAGCCGCATGGCGCCGCCTTCGTCCTCGCAGGCGACCTGGATGTGGTTCTTGTCCCTCGGGTTGAACCCGTCGAGCTTGACCGGGGCGGCCATGTTGCCGCCCGCCGAGTCGACGATGCGCCGGATCCTGGCGTGGCCCGAGGTGTCGAGGGTGAACTCGTAGTAGGTGCCGTCGCCGTCGCCCTGGCCCCTGCACCACAGGCCGAACTCGCCGGCGCCGGACCTGGCCTTGGCCGTCACCCCGACGACCAGCGTGGAGGGCATCATCGGCGTGGGCGAGGCCGAGGGCTCGGGGGAGGCGGGCTTCTCGGTGGCGAACGGCACCGGAGCCGTCGCCCAGCGCTCCTCGTTGTACTCGCCGGCGTCGAGACCGTAGGTGAAGTCGGAGGTGATGTAGCCCTGGCTGTTGTCGGCCTCGCTGTCGTAGGTGCCGTTCCAGCCGCTCGAGGTCGAGGTGAAGTCGTCGGAGAAGAGCATGGGCAGCTCCGGCGGGCCGCCGGGCAGCATCGTCCACACGCCCACCCCCGCCGCCGCCACCAGCGCCACCGCCGCGACGGCGATGCCCGCCAGGACCCTGGCCTTCTTCGCGCCGGTCCGAGGAGGGGGGTGGAGGGCGGTGCCGCCCTCCTGCCAGGCCACCCGCACGGTCTGCACGACCTGCTCGGGGGCCGCCTGGCGGCCGATCAGGTGGTCGAGGATCTGCTGCGCCGTCGGGCGGGCCGCCGGATCCTTCGCCAGGGCGGCCACCACCAGCTCACGCAGGCCGGGCTCGAGCCCGTCGAGAGCGGGCTCGGTGTTGAGCACCTGGTAGATGATCGCGGGCAGCGTCTCGCCGGGGAACGGCGCGCGTCCCGTGGCCGCGAACGCCATCAGGCAGCCCCACGAGAACACGTCGCACGCCGGCGAGACGGGTTCGCCGCGCAGCACCTCGGGCGCCATGTAGCGGGGCGTGCCGATCAGCTCGCCGGTGCCGGTCACGCCGCCGATCTCGTCGAGCGCCCTGGCGATGCCGAAGTCGATCACGCGCGGGCCGACGGGCGACAGCAGCACGTTGGACGGCTTGAGGTCGCGGTGCACGACGCCCGCCGTGTGGATGGCGATGAGCGCGGTAGCCACGCTCACCGCCAGCGCGTCGAGGCTCGAACCGCGCAGCGGGCCCGACTGCCTGACCGCCTCCTCCAGGTTCGGCCCGGGGACGTACTCGGTCACCACGTAGAGCTGGTCGCCGTCGAGCGCCGCCTCCAGCACCGCGGCCGTGCAGAACCTGCGCACCCTGAGCGCCGCGTCGGCCTCCCGGCGGAAGCGCATCCTGAACTGCTCGTGCTGGCTGAGCTCCGGATTGATCACCTTGATCGCGACGCGCTGCCCCGAAGAATCCTCGGCCAGGTGGACCGTGCCCATGCCGCCCCTGCCGAGCACGTTCAACAGCCTGTAGCGTCCGATCTGGTTCACGACCGGTCAGCTTAGCGACATCACGCGCAGATCGGGCAGTCCCGCGGAAGGCGAGACGACCAGCACCCGGCAACCCGCGGCGGTGGCGGCGGCGATCCCCGTCGGGCTGTCCTCCACGGCGACGCAGCGGCGCGGGTCGGCCGCCAGGAGCCGGGCCGCCTCCAGGTACGGGTCGGGGTGCGGCTTGCCGCGCGCGGTCTCCCCGGCGGCGACCACGACCGCGAACCTGTGGCCGAGCGACGGCAGCACCAGCTCCACGATCGACCGCGGGGAGGCGCTGACCAGCGCCGTGGGGACGGCCTCGGTGGCGAGTGCCCGCAGGAGCTCGGCGGCGCCGGGGATGACCCGCACCCCCCGCCTGATGCGGTCGGCGAACGACTCGGTCAGCCGCTCGGCGACCGCGTCGACCGTTTCCCGGTCGGCCGCCGGCACCAGGTGCGCGGCCGTGTCCTCGACCGTGCGGCCGTGGACGTACGGCGTGTCCGCGGGGCCCAGGACGCGCCCCAGCGAGGCGGCGACGTCGACCGTGGCCTCCCACCACAGGCCCTCGGTGTCGACGAGCGTGCCGTCCATGTCGAACAGGACGGCTTCGAAGGGAAGGGGCGCGCGCGGCGTGGAGTCAGACGGCACCCGCGGGATCCTTCGCAGAGGTCGGAGTCGGTGTGGCGGTGCTGCGCGGCGCCAGAAGGACGGGCCGCTCGACCAGGCGGACGGTCACGCGCGTGCCCGGCGCCAGCCGTGCCGCCTCGTGCCCGGGGACGTCGGCGAGGACCTCGCCGCCCTCCACGGACAGCCGCAGCCTGACGGACGCGCCGCGGAAGGAGGCGGCGACCACCTCGGCCCGCCCCTCCTCGGAGGGGGTGACGAGCACCGCCTCGGGTCTGATGAGGACGTCCACGTCGGTGCCCTCCGCGCCTGCCGCGATCGGCAGGAGCTGGCCGAACACCGTCACCCTGTCGCCCGAGACGCGTCCCGGCAGGTGGTTCATGGTGCCGACGAACTCGGCCACGAACGGCGTGGCCGGCCGGTCGTAGACCTCCGCGGGCGTGCCGCACTGCTCCAGGCGCCCGCTCCTGAGCACGGCGACGCGATCGGCGATCGACAGCGCCTCCTCCTGGTCGTGCGTCACGAAGATCGTGGTGATGCCCAGGTCGAGCTGCAGGCGGCGGATCTCCTCCCTGAGGGCGACGCGGACCTTGGCGTCCAGCGCCGACAGCGGCTCGTCGAGCAGCAGCAGGCGCGGCGACAGCGCCAGCGCGCGGGCCAGGGCGACCCGCTGCTGCTGGCCGCCGGACAGCTGGTGCGGGTAGCGGTCGGCGTGCGAGGGCAGGCCGACCAGCTCCAGCAGCTCCAGCGCGCGCTGCCGGCGTGCCGCCTGCGGCGTCTTGCGGACCCTCAGGCCGAAGGCGACGTTCTCGGCCACGTTCAGGTTGGGGAACAGCGAGTAGGACTGGAACACCATGCCCGCGTCGCGCTTGTTGGCCGGCACGCCGGTGATGTCCTTGCCGTCCACCAGCACCGCGCCCGCGTCCGGATGCTCGAACCCGGCCACGCAACGCAGCGCGGTCGTCTTGCCGCAGCCCGACGGGCCGAGCAGGGCGACCAGCTCGCCCGGCTCGATGGTGAGGTCGAGACCGTCGAGGGCGACCGTCTTGCCGAAGACCCGGCGCAGGCCCTGGAACTCAAGCCGAGCGGTCACGGCTTCCTCCCGAGATAGTGAGCAGCAGCAGCCAGGTGAGCAGGAGGCTGAGCACCGAGGCGGCGACGGACAGCTGGCCCTTGGAGCCCGAGATCGTGACGATCCAGACGGCGAACGGCTGGTAGCCGAGGATGCTGGCCACCGTGTACTCGCCGAGGACCAGGGCGAGCGTGAGGAACGAGGCGCTGGCCAGCGCCGAGCGCAGGTTGGGGACGATCACCCGGAACATCACGTGCGGCCACGACGCCCCCAGGTTGCGGGCCGCCTCGACCAGCGTCCGCACGTCCATCGTGCGCAGCCCCGCGTCGAGGGAGCGGTAGACGAACGGCAGGACGAGGACGACGTAGACGAACACCAGCACCAGCGGGAAGTCCTGGTTCTGGATCGCGATCAGCGTGCCCCAGAACGGCGTGGGCGCCAGCACGTCGCCGCCGACCTGGAGGGACCTGCTGACCCCTGCCACGAGCGTGATCGGCGGTACGACCAGCGGCAGTGTGCAGATCACCTCCATGACCGGGCGCAGCCGGGGGGCGGCCAGCCGTACCGTGATCATGGCGGGGAGCGTGAGCAGCAGCACCAGCACGATGGTGGCCAGGGCGAGCCCGAGGGACAGCAGCAGGCTCGTCAGGAAGCCCTCGGCCGTCCACAGCTCCGCGTAGGGGGCCAACGAGAGGCCGGTGCTCTGGTTGTGGACCGTGTACCAGAACGACGCGGCGAGCGGGACGAGGAAGTACAGGGCGGCCAGCGCGAGGACGACCCCCCGCCACAGACGGGGACGGTCCCGGCGGCGGGAGGCGGCGGGCGCGCTCTCGGGGACCGGCGCGACGGGCGCGAGCGCGGTCACGGCGTCCACCTCACTGGAGCCATCGGGTACTCCTTCTCTGCAGCGGCAGGTAGACCGCCATGACCAGCGCCGCGACCAGGACCATGTCGAGGCTGAGCGCCAGGCCGACGTTCTCGAAGCCGGTCTGCACGTCACCGGAGAGAGCCGCGGCGATCTTCAGGGTGACCAGCGGCAGCACGGTGCCCGCGCCCATCGCCGAGGCGGTGGCGTAGGCGGCGAACGCCGACCCGAACAGCAGCACCACGCCGCCGAGCAGGCCGGGGGTCAGCACCGGCAGGGCCACGTACCGCCAGTATTGCCAGGACGTGGCGCCGTTGTTGGCGGCGGCCTCGCGCCACTGCGGGCGCAGGCCGTCCAGCGCGGGCGCGATGACCAGCACCATGAGCGGCACGGAGAAGTACAGGTAGACCAGCACCAGGCCCCAGAAGGTGAACAGCGTGCCGGACGGCAGGCCGAACAGGCCGCTGACCACGCCCGCGTTGCCGAGCGTGGCCACCCAGAAGAAGGCCAGCGGCACGCCGCCGAAGTTGGCCAGCACACCGGAGGCGGTCAGCACGGCCTCGCGCAGCGCCCGTGACCGGGAGGTGACCACGGCCTGGGCGAGAAAGGTGCCGAGCACCGCGCCCAGCACCGCCACCACCGCCGACAGCTTCACGCTGTTGCCGAGCGCGAGCAGGTAGCCGCCCTGCGTGGTGAGCGCCAGGTTGCCGAGCCCCGGCGCGCCCTCGACGGTGAAGGCCCCCGCCACCATCGCGATGGCGGGGATCCCGAAGGCGAGCGCGACGAACGCCAGCAACGGCAGCGCGCCGAGAACGCGCGCCATCAGCCGGCCACAGCCGCGTCCCAGGTCTTGGCCAGGTCCTCCTTGGCCTTGTTGACCTGGGCCTCGGTCGGGAACTTCGGCTCACCCTGGACCGGCGGCAGCTTCTCGGCCAGTGCCTTGTCGATGGTGCCGTCGGCGGTCATCACGGGCATCAGCACGGGACGGGCGCCGCCCTTGAGCCACAGGTTCTGGCCCTCGGGGCTGTAGAGGAACTCCATCCACAGCCGCGCCGCGGCCGGGTGCGGGGCGTCCTTGTTGACGGCCTGCACGTAGTACTGCGCGTAGATGCCGTCGGACGGCACCGCCACCTGGAAGTCGAGACCCTTCGGCAGGAACTGCTCCCGGTATCCGGCGTTCAGGTAGTCCCAGTCGATGCTGATGGGCGTCTCGCCCTTCTCGACCGTGGCGGGCGTGGACTCGACCGGGTTGTAGTTGCCGACGTCCTTCAGCTTCTTGAAGAACTGCACGCCGGGGCCGATGTCGTCGAGCGAGCCGCCGTTGGCCAGCGAGGCCGCCCAGACGCCGGCGAAGGCCGAGCCCGACTTGTTCGGGTTGCCGTTCAGCGCGACCTTGCCCTTGTACTCGGGCTTGAGGAGATCGGCGTACGTCTTGGGGCACGTGGTGATCTTCTTGGCGTCACAGCCGATCGAGACGAAGCCGCCATAGTCGTTGACCCACAGGCCGTTCGGCTCCTTCTGGCCTTCGGGGATCTTGTCCCAGCTCTGCACCTTGTAGGGCGCGAACAGGCCCTCCTTGGCGCCGCTGAAGCCGAATGACTGGCCGAGGTCCAGCACGTCGGGCGCGCGGTCCTGACCCTTGCGGGTCTTCACCGCGTTGATCTCGTCGGCGCTGGAGGCGTCGGGGTTCTCGCTCTCGATCTTGATGCCGTACTTTTCCTGAAATTTCCTGATGATCTCGCCGTAGTTGGCCCAATCGGGCGGCAGGGCGATGACGTGCAGGTTGCCCTCCTTCTTGGCCGCCTCGACAAGCTTGTCGAGACCGCCGAAGTCGGCGGCAGAGGTCGCCGTCGCGGCGTTCACCCCACCCGTCGTCGTCTGCGGCTGGGTGGTCGGAGCGGCGCCGCACGCCGCTGTCACTACCGTTAGAGCTGCGATCAAGCCTGCGATGCGAGGTGCGGACACGTCGCCTCCACTCTCTGGGGTGTGGCTAAAAGGTAGGGGAACTTGTACAAACAAGGCCAGACCCAGTTAGTCGCATAAACGTTGCTATTTCATGAACAGGAGGGGTCGTGAATGGCCGCGCGCTATGAAAAGATCGCCGCTGAGCTGCGTGACGAGATCCTGGCCGGTGTTCACCTGGTAGGGTCCCAGCTGCCCTCGGAGGCCGAGCTCGCTGCGCGCTATTCGGCCGCCAGGGGCACCGTACGGCAGGCCGTGGCGATCCTCGCCGCCGAGGGTCTGATCGGCTCGCGGCAGGGGGCGCGACGCATCGTGCTCGGCGGCGAGCGCAGCCAGAGCTTCGCCGAGTTGCACAGCTTCGCCCAGTGGGCCAGGTCCAAGGGGCACGCGGTGGGCGGCCAGGTGCTCGCCCAGCGCCGGCGCAGGGCGGCGCCGGCCGAGTCGGTCAGGCTCGGCAGCGCCGAGGTGCTCGAGGTGCTCAGGCTGCGCACCCTGGAGGGCGAGCCCGTCCTGCTGGAGCGGACCGTCTACGCCTCGTGGATCGCCTCCGCCGTCGAGGGGCTGCCGAGCGACTGCGAGTCGGTCACGCAGGCGCTGTACGACAGGGTCGGCCTGGTCTTCGCCTACGGCGAGCACCTCATCGACGCGATCGCCGCAGGCACCGAGGACGCCCGCCTGCTCGGCGTGCGGCGCGGCAGCCCGCTGCTGCGCCAGCGCCGGATCACCACCACACAGGAGGGCCGCCCGGTGGAACTGTCGGACGACCGCTACCGGGCCGGCAGTGTCGCCTTCAGCATCCGGAACTCGATCGGCGCCAACCCGCTCACGCGGCTTGCACTCCCATGACATCGAACATATGCTCGATATAGCGCCCGACTTCCCCCGGGTGGCTCAGCAGCAGACCCAGAGCCACGGGGAGAAGAAGCGTCTTGAGCAGACTCTACGGCGATCCGATAGAGGTGTGGACCAGGGAGGGCCAGCCGACCCAGTTCGTCTGGCGCGATCGGCTCTACCTCGTCCGTCGCGTCCTCGACCAGTGGGTGGTGGCCCGTGAATGGTGGAAGACCGGCGAGGCCGACCCCGGCGAGCGCCAGTTCTGGCGGGTCGAGGCCAGCCCCGGGCGTGAGCGCGGCTCCTACGAGCTGCGTTTCGACACCGCCAGCGGAGGCTGGCTGCTGCTGAGGGCGTGGGACTGATGCTCTCCTTCCCGCACCTGCACGTGAGCTCCGCCTACTCGATGCGGTACGGCACCGCCTTCCCCCAGGCCCTGGTGCGACGGGCGGCCGAGCACGGGATGGACATCCTCGCGCTGACCGACCGCGACGGGCTCTACGGGGCGCTCAAGCACGCCCAGGCCTGCATGGACGCCAGGATCTCGCCGGTGTTCGGCGTCGACTTCTCCCTCGACGTCTCGCCCGGCGCGGCCGGAGGGCAGGCGTTCGACCCCGTCCCGCCGCGCGACCGCGCCGCCTACGGGCCGCTGCCCGGCGCCTACCAGCCCGCCTCGCGTTCAGGGAGCCGCGGGCCGGGCGACGGCCGTTCCGCCTCCGGTCCGCGGGAGGCGCGCCCGCGGACCGGGCCCGACGCCGAGGACAGGGTCACCGTCCTGGCCCGCTCCGGCGGGTGGTCCCGGCTGTGCCGCCTGGTCACCGCCGCCCACCACGCAGGCGAGCGGGGCGAGCCGAGGGTGACCCGCGACCTGGTCGCCGCCTGGGCCGCGGGCGCCGGCACCACCCCTGGCACCGGCACCATCCCTGGCACCGGCACCATCCCTGGTGCCGGGCAGCCGGCCGCCGGGCTGTCGCCCGCACCGGCGAGGCGTCAGGGCGGCAGGGAGCGAGGCGGGGCGTTCGGTCCCGACGACGGGCTCGTCGTGCTGCTCGGCCCGAGATCCGACGTGGGCCGCGCGGTGGCCGCCAGACGCGACGAGCAGGCCAGGGCGCTGCTGGGCCTCTGGCGCTCCCAGGTGCGCGGCGTGGTGATCGAGCTGGTCGACCAGTACGGCTACCGCGACGCCACCACCGCCGTCCGCATGCTCTCCCTCGCCGAGGAGTTCGGCGTGCCGGCCGTCCTCACGAACGCGGTCAGGTATCTCGACCCCGCCGACCACCAGGTGGGCGACGTGCTCGACGCGGCGCGCCAGCTCGTCCCCCTCCACCCCCGGCACCTGGAGCGGAGCACCTCCCACGCCTACCTCAAGAGCGGCGACGAGATGCGCAGGGTCGCCCACAAGATCTGCGGCGGCGACCAGTCGCGCGCCAACCGGCTTCTGCACACCACGCGCGCGCTCGCCGAGGCGTGCGTGATCGACCCCAGGCGGCTGCTCGCCCTCCGCAGCGACCCGCCCGACCTGCACCTGCCCGAGATCGGCAGGGACCCGGTCCCCCTGCTGCGCCATCGCTGCGAGGACGGGCTCGACGACCGGGGCCTGCGCGGCTCGAGGCAGGCCCGCGACCGCCTCGAGGCCGAGCTGGCCGTCATCGAGAAGAAGCGGCTGTCCGGATACTTCATGGCGGTCGTCGGCATCACCGACCGGATCAGGCACATGGGCATCCGCTGCGCCATCCGCGGCTCCGGCGCGGGCAGCCTGGTCAACTACCTCATCGGCATCGGCGAGGTGAACCCGCTCCACCACGGCCTGCTCATGGAGCGCTTCCTGTCGGAGGGTCGCGTCGGCCTGCCCGACATCGACGTCGACGTGGAGTCCGCCCGCCGCCTCGACTGCTACAAGGCGATCTACGACATGTACGGCGAGGCGCGCGTGGCCTGCGTGTCCATGATGGAGACCTACCGGGCCCGCAGCGCCCTGCGCGACGTGGGCGGCGCGATGGGACTGCCGCCGCACGAGGTCGACGCCATCGCCAAGGCGTTCCCGCACATCCGCGCCCGCCAGATCACCGCCTCGCTGAAGGACCTGCCGGAGCTGCGCGAGAGCCGGCTCGACGAGGCCGGGCTCGGCAGGGTGTTCGAGCTGGCGGAGAAGCTCGACGGGCTGCCCAGGCACATCGCGCTGCACCCGTGCGGGGTGCTGGTCGGCAACGCCGGCCTGCGCGACCGCACCCCCGTGGAGCGCAGCGCGCTCGACTTCCCGATGTCGCAGTTCGACAAGGACGACGTGGAGGAGGCGGGGCTGCTCAAGCTCGACGTGCTCGGCGTGCGGATGCAGTCGGCGATGGCCTACACGCTGACCGAGATCAAGCGGGTCGACGACGTGGACATCGAGCTCGACGCCGTGCCGCAGGACGACGAGCCGACCTACGACATGATCTGCGCGAGCCGTACGCTCGGCTGCTTCCAGATCGAGTCGCCCGGGCAGCGCGAGCTGGTCGCCAAGCTGGAGCCGCGCACGATGAACGACCTGATCGTCGACATCTCGCTGTTCCGGCCCGGCCCCGTCAACTCCGACATGGTCACGCCCTACCTGGAGTCCCGGCACGGCTGGCGGGCCGCCACCTACCCGCATCCCCGCCTGCGCGAGGCTCTCGCCGAGACCAACGGGGTCGTCGTCTTCCACGAGCAGGTCCTGAAGATCATCGACGTGATGACCGGCGCGGGCCTGTCCGAGGCGGAGAAGGTACGGCGCAGCCTCGGCGACCCCGTCCTGCGCGAGGCGGCACGGCGGTGGTTCCTCGCCAACGTGCTGCCCGGCTACGACCGGGCGACGGTGGAACGGGCCTGGCAGGTGCTCGACGCCTTCGGCGCCTTCGGCTTCTGCAAGGCGCACGCGGCCGCGTTCGCGCTGCCCACCTACCAGTCGGCCTGGCTCAAACGGCACCACGCGGCGGCCTTCTTCGCGGGGGTGCTCACCCACGAGCCCGGCATGTACCCGCAGCGGGTGATCATCGACGAGGCCAGGCAGTGCGGGGTGACGATCCTTCCCCTCGACGTCAACAAGTCGGCCAAGCACTGGACCGTCGAACGCGTCGGCCCCCCGCCGCTGCGTGTCAGCGTCCGGCCCGCCGCTCTGGAGGGCGCGCGGGACGAGGCGCGGGACGGCGTTTCAGGCGGAGTTTCGGGCGGCGTTTCGGGCGGTTTTCTGGATGGCGCGCTGGATGGCGCGCTTGGTGGCGAGCTCGGTGGTGCGGCCGGCTACCGGCGGCGGGTGCGCGACTTCCGGCCCGACCAGCTCGGTCGCGGGTACGGCCTGCGCGTGCCGTTCTCGGCGGTCAGAGGGGTGAGCGAGGCGGAGGTCGACCGGATGGTGGCCGGGCAGCCCTACACCTCGCTCGCCGACTTCTGGGACAGGGCCAGGCCCTCGCGTCCCGTCGTCGAACGGATCGTCCAGGTGGGCGGGTTCGACGCCCTCCACTCGCTACGGCCGGGCGGCCCGCGCTGGCGGCCGGGGGAGCTGACGAGACGTGACCTGATCGCCCAGGTGGGGGTGCTGGAGCGGGCCTCGGTCTCGGGCGTCAAGGCGAGTCCCCGGCCGCCCAAGGGCTACACACCTTCCCCGGGCTCGGGCTTCTCGGGTTCCGGCCGCTCGGCAGGCTCGGGCTCAGGCTTCCCGGGCTCCCCGGACCCGGGCTTCTCGGACTCGGGCTTCTCAGGCACGGGCTTCTCGGGCACGGGTTTCTCGGGGCGGGCAGGAACCGACGGAAGCAGGGCGACGTCCGACGGAAGCCGGGCGACGACCGACGGAAGCCGGGCGACGTCCGATGGAAGCCGGGCGACGTCGTCCTCGGCGGCGCGGCAGGGAAGACCGTCACGCCACAGGGGAAGGCCCTCGCCAAGGGCCGGTACGACCAGACCCACCCCGGCCGAGGACTCCCCGAAGAACGGCCCCCGGCTGGACGGGGCGGTGGCCGAAGGGCAGCCCCGGGCGGGAGAGCCGCTGGCCGTACAGCTGCCCCTGGGGTTCGCCGAGCACATCCAGCCCGGCGAGCTCCCGGAGATGACCGAGACCGAGATGGTCGAGGCGGAGCTGGAGATCCTCGGCATCGACATCAGCCGCCACGTGATGAGCTTCCACGACGAACTGCTCGACGCCATCGGAGTGGTGCGCTCCAAGGACCTGCTCGCCCAGCGCAACGGCGCCGAGGTGCTGGTGGCCGGGGTCAAGGTGGCCACGCAGACCCCTGCGGTGCGCTCGGGGCAGCGGGTCATCTTCACCACCCTCGACGACTCCACGGGCCCCGTCGACCTGACCTTCTTCGAGTCGGTGCAGGGCAGGTGCGCTTCGACGGTGTTCGGGTCGTGGCTGATGGTCGCCAGAGGAGTGATCCGCCGCACGGGTACCCGCGCGATCTCCATGCGGGCCGTCGACTGCTGGAACCTCGTGGACCTGGACGCCGCATGGCGCACCGGCGGCCTGGAGGCGGTCCGAGCGCTCCTCGACAGGCAGCGCCCCGGCACGGAGCACGTCGGCGGGCGCACCATCGAGTACGCCAACGGCTACCGCATCTCGCCGTACTCCGACATCGGCCCCACCCCCGGCGTCGTCACCCCGCCCCGCCAGCTCTGGCACGCCAGTCAGGGCAGCTCAGGCCCCACCCAGGCCGCCTGACCCGCGCTGTCGGCTCCAGGAAACCCTCGAGCCGACGGCGCCCGACCCAGCCGCAGAGAAGCGGTCAGCGTGCCACTCCTCCGGCAGCCGAAGGCTGGTTACTCGAACACGTCCTCGGCGGAGGTCGACACGGCGGCGCGTCGTGTCCAGACGTCGAACTGCAGGAGGTCGGTACAGGAGGCGATCCGTGCCCGGATCTCGTCGGAAACGACGATGCCCCGCGCCTCGAGCAGCGTCAGCAGGAGCGTGGCCTCACCCTCGGTCTTGCCCTTCGCGAGCCCTTCCGCGAGCCCTTCCTCTTTCCCCTTGCCGAAATGCTTACGGGCGAAAGGGCTGGAAACCGGCCAGGTCGAGGTGGACATCAACGCCTCCAGTACGCGTCGTGCCGGGGCCGAAGCCATCTTGTGAGCGTATTCATAGTAACGCGGAGCGTTATCGTCATCGAGATCGTTGAGGCCGGTCAGGAACGCCTCGCCGACCTCTTTCCGGTCGCCGTGTGCCATGACGGACAGGGCGGCCAACGCGGGATCAGCGACCACCTGCCGGGGATCGGTGAGCACCGGAATGTTGTCAGGTGCGTACACGCATGGATCCAGCGTGAGGGTCAGCTTCCCCGCGTTCACTCTTACCGGCCGCCTGAATGTGTCGGCTCTTCGGTCGGGAGTGATAACGATGACGTAGACCGGTTTGTCCAGCTGGAGCCACAAGGTGGCGGCGTATCGCAGCGTCTGGTCGAGCTTCTGCGCCGACAGCCTCGTTTCGATCTCACTGATCACCGTGTACCAGGGGTCCTGCGGTGGGCCGCCGATGAGAACGGTATCGGCTTGACGCACTTTGGAGATGCGGTCGTTGAGCTCGCCGTCCGCGACTCGAATATGCGAGCCGTCGACCAGATGGATGCCGCTGATCATGCTCATCAGCCGGACGGCGATATGTGGATGATCGCGAACCAGGTTGTCGGCCGCGTCATGCTGGGGGCCAGGCATGTCACGTTAAGTTAATGGCCGTCGCGCTATGTGTCAGTGGAACGGTGAATCTTCGTGCATGCCGCCGGGCGGGTCAGGGGATCACGGGAGCCGGGGTGAGGTGGGGCATCGGGGAGGCGGCGGTCTGGAGCCGGGTGATCTCGCGGACCGTGCAGGCGCACAGCAGCGCCGCCACCGCCGTCACGCCGAGTTCCAGCCCGCTCAGCCCCGTCAGCTCCTCCGACGATCCGCGCAGCGGCAGCCGTATCGTCACCAGGGCCAGCGCGGCCAGCCAGCTCGTCCACCAGGCGGCCACCAGGGCGAGCCAGCGTGTTCTGCGGTCGTGCGGCGGGTCGGCGCCCCGCCACACCTGGTCGACCAGTACGGCGGGAGCCACCAGGTTGATCCCGGGCAGCAGCCACGCCGCGATCACCGAACCGGAGGAGGTCGCGACCTTGTTGACGCGGCACGCCCTGACCAGCCAGGTGAGGTAGGCGGAGGCCGAGGCGACCAGTGTGCCCACCGTCAGCAGCATCAGCACGGCGAACAGGGTCACCGCGCCGACCACCGCTTCCGCTCCCGGCGACCGTATATCACCACCCAGAGTGATGATCTCGGCGGCGAGCCGTCCGCCGCGCACCTCGTCGAAGATCACAAGAGCGGTCATGGCGGCGAGCTGGGCGGCAAGGGTCACATAGACCGCCGAAGCCGATCGCTTCGCCGCGGAAGGAGCATGGCGCACGAATCTCTCCCCCCGGGGCACACATGTTGAGGTTCTGCTTCAGATGTATCCAGCCAGACCTCTCGTTAATCAGCTGACCACGCCTGACTCCCATGCCCAGGCCGCGATCTCCACCCTGTTCCTGGCGCCGAGCTTGACCTGGATGCTGCCGAGATGCGTCTTGACCGTCGACAGCGAGACGAACAGCTCGGCGGCCACCTCCTGGTTGGTCCTGCCCCTGGCGACCAGCCGTACGACGTCGAGCTCGCGCTCCGTGAGCGGCTCGTTGAGCGGCTTGGTGGCGCCCATGGCGGGCTGGGCGAGGTGCTGGAGCAGGCGTACGGTCACCGAGGGTGACACCAGCGCGTCGCCGGCGGCCGCGGCCCTGATGGCCTCGATGAGCAGGGTGGGTCCGCTGTCCTTGAGCAGGAATCCGGTCGCGCCCGAGCGGAGCGCGCCGTAGACGTACTCATCGAGGTCGAAGGTGGTGACGATGACCACCCGCATGGGATTCTCGACGCCCGGTCCGGCCAGGATCCTGGTCACCTCGATACCGTCGAGCTTGGGCATCCGGATGTCGAGCAGGCACACGTCGGGGCGCAGCCGCCGGGCCGCCTCGACCGCGTCGGCGCCGTTGGCCACCGCGCCGACGACCTCGATGTCCGGTTGGGCGTCGAGGATCATCTGGAAGCCGGTGCGGACAAGTTCCTGGTCGTCGGCGATGAGCACACGAATCGTCACACGGGCAAGCCTAACTTTCCGATCATTGTGCGATCTGTCCTGTCCGGTGACGTCCAGGAGAATGGCACCGGCCGCGGTGGGGCGGCAGAGGGGAGATCGGCCGATCGGCCGATGGCGATCGGACGCACGGCCGATCCGCCGTCCCCTCTCCCCGCGACAAGGTCTTCTCCATGAACGACGTACTTGCAGGCCGCGCGCTCGCCAAGCGCTTCGGCCAGACGGTGGCGCTGAACGGCGTGGACATCACCATCCAGGCGGGCGAAGCCGTGGCGATCATGGGTCCGAGCGGTTCGGGCAAGTCCACCCTGCTTCACTGCCTGGCCGGGATCATGAAGCCGGACGCGGGTGAGGTGCACCTGCTCGGCCAGCGCATCGACACCATGAAGGAGCGCGAGCGCAGCGCCCTGCGCAGGACCAGGTTCGGGTTCGTGTTCCAGTTCGGCCAGCTGCTGCCCGAGCTTCCCGCCGAGGAGAACGTGGCGCTGCCGCTCATGCTCGGCAACGTGTCGAGGGCCGACGCCGTACGGCAGGCGAGGCAGTGGTTCCCGCCGCTCGGCCTGGGCGGCATGGAGGGCCGCAGGCCGGGCGAGCTGTCCGGCGGCCAGGCGCAGCGGGTGGCGATCGCGAGGGCGCTGGTGAGCAGGCCGGCGGTGGTGTTCGCCGACGAGCCGACCGGCGCGCTCGACCAGAGCACGGGACAGGAGACGATGCGCCTGCTGGTGGAGGCCACCAAGCACAACGGCGCCTCGCTCATCGTGGTGACCCACGATCCGGGTGTGGCCGGGTGGTGCGACCGCACGGTGGAGGTCCGCGACGGCAACCTGCTGCAGAGCGCGGTGAGCCGGTGAACAACCTCATGAGCCTCACCTGGCGCCTGCTGAGGGGTGGCGGGCGCCGCGGCATGCTGGGCACCTGGCTGACGCTGGGCGCGGTCGTCATCTCCACGGGCCTGCTGCTGTTCGCCGTGTCGGCCAACGTGGCCTTCGAGGGCCGCGCGGAGCGGGGGGCGTGGCGCAACCCCGTCCAGGCGACGGGCAGGGCGACGGCCGTCGAGGCGACCAGGAACGACTACGTCCAGGACAAGAAGATCACCGTCGTGGATCTGGCCGCGCTGGACCCGAAGGCGGACGTCCCGCCCGGGCTGCCGCGGTTCCCCGCTCCCGGCGAGGTGTGGCTGTCGCCCGCGCTGGCGGAGCTGAGCAGGCAGTTGCCCGCCGACCGGCTCGCCGACCGCTACCCGAACGTGAAGGGCGTGCTCGGCGACGAGGCTCTCGTCCACCCGGGCGAGCTGGTCGCGGTGGTCGGCCACCGGCCGGGCGACCCCGCCATGACCGCTCCCCGCGGCGAGGCGTGGCAGGACGAGGTGCCGCCGACCAAGGTCGAGACGCTGGCCGGCACGCCGACGGAGGACGCGGTGGGCTACCGGATCCTCGCCCTCATCGCCAGCGTGCTCATGGTGGTGCCGCTGCTGGTGTTCGGCGGCGCCGCGGCGCGGCTGACCGTGGCCCGCCGTGACCAGCGTCTCGCCGCGCTCAGGCTGGTGGGCGCCACCCCCGGCCAGGTCGTGGCGATGACCGTGGCCGAGGCGGTGATCGTCGCGTTCGCCGGAGCCGTGCTCGGCACCGTCCTGTACGGCGCGGCGGTCCCGCTGCTCACCGCCATCAGGATCGGCGGGGGACCGTGGTTCGCCGGCGACCTGCTGCCGGTCCCTCTCGTGGTGGTCGCGGTGCTGCTGGCCGTACCGCTGCTGGTGGGGGTGTCGGCGATCGTCGGCCTGCGCAGGGTCGTGGTCAGCCCGCTCGGGGTGGCCAAGAGGGAGACGCCGCCCGCGATGCGGTTCGTCAGGGTGATCGCCCTGCTCGCGGTGCTGGCCGCGGTACCGCTGCTGAGCACGAACGCGGGTGTGGGCGTGGTCGCGGCGGTGCTCGGCCTGGCGTTCCTGTGCATCAACCTGGTCGGCCCCTGGGTCGTCGCGCTGATCGGCAAGGTCACCGCGAAGCGGGCGAGACGCCCGGCGAAGCTGCTGGCGGGGCGCAGGCTGGTCGACGATCCGCGGGCGGCGTGGCGGACGGTCAGCGGTGTCGCGCTGACGGGCTTCGTGGCCGGTTTCCTCGGTCTGCTCAGCCCGGGTGACGCGCTCGCCGGGCGGGTGAGCGACGAGCGGCTCAGGCTGTCCGCGCCACGGACCGAGGTGGCCCTGGTCGCCGACCAGGCGCGGCGGCGGCTGGAGAAGGCGGGCGTGCGGGCGACGGTGACGAAGGAGAAGACGCTCGTCCTCGCCGCCGTGGGCAGGGCGGACGTGGACAAGGCGCGCACCGCGCTCGACGGGCTCGTGCCCGGCCACTCGGCCACCAGCGAGGCCGACGACCAGCACTTCAGCGCGCAACTCCTCGACGACATCGCCACCGGCACCATCGTGGTGCTGTCGGTGTCGTTCCTCGTGGCGATCGCCAGCGCGGGCATCACGGCCGCCTCCTCGGTCCTGGACCGCCGCCAGACCTACGCGCTGCTCAGGCTGGCGGGCACGCCCCTGGAGGTGCTGGACAGGGCGCGCAGGTCGGAGACGCTGGTCCCGCTCGTGGTGATGGGCGGCGGCTCGATCCTGGTGGGCGCGTTCTGTGCCTCGCCGTTCATGCTGGTCTCGCCGAACATCTCGGGCGCGGTCACGCTGGCGGTGTGCGTCGGCGCCGGGTTCGCGGGCGTGGTCGGCGCGGGCGCGCTGAGCAGGCCGCTCCTGCGCTCGGTGACCGAGGACCCCGCTCCGCGTCCCGACTGAGCGGGACTTAACCCAGCACCAGGTCGCGGACGATCGTCAGGGACCGTTCGTCACGCGGGCCCATCACCAGCAGGTTCGTCACCGGCGAGGCCCGCCACAGCTCCAGCCGCTCCTTGATCCTGCCGGGCGGGCCGACCAGCGAGATGCCGTCGGCCAGCTCGTCGGGGATGGCGGCGAAGGCCTCCTGCCTTCGCCCGGCCAGGTAGAGGGCCTGGATGCGCTCGGCGGCCTCGGCGTAGCCCATCCTGCCGATGATGTCGGCGTGGAAGTTGCGCGTCTTGGCGCCCATGCCGCCGATGTAGAGGGTGAGCATCGTCTTCACCCCGTCGAGCGCGGCCCTGACGTCGTCGGTGACCATCACCATGACCATCGCCGCGACCTCGAAGCCGGCGGGGAACCTCCCGTAGAGATCGGAGATCTTCGAGGGGAAGGTGAACAGCGGCAGCCAACCGTCGGCGATCTCGGTGGCGAGCGCGACGTTCTTGGGCCCTTCGGCGCCGATGTAGACGGGAATGTCCTGGCGCAGCGGGTGCGTGATGAGCTTCAGCGGCTTGCCCAGGCCGCCGGGCAGCGGCAGGGGGTAGTGCGGGCCCTCGTTGGTGACCGGCTCCTCGCGCCGCCACACCTTGCGCATGATCTCGACGTACTCGCGGGTCCTGGCCAGGGGGCGGGGGAACGGCTGGCCGTACCAGCCCTCCACCACCTGGGGCCCGGAGGCGCCGACGCCGAGCAGGAGCCGCCCGCCGGTGAGGTGGTCGAGCGTCATCGCGGTCATCGCGGTGGCCACCGGGGTGCGGGCCGACAGCTGCGCGACCGAGGTGCCGAGCTTGATCCTCGTGGTGCGCGCGCCGTACCAGGCGAGCGGGGTGAAAGCGTCGCTGCCGTAGGCCTCGGCGGTCCAGACCGAGTCGTAGCCGAGCCGCTCGGCCGCCTGGACGACCTCGGTGGCGTCGTCGGCGTGTCGCTGCCAGTAGCCCAGGTTCAGGCCTAACTTCATGCGATACCTCCCGAAATGAGAACAGGTTCTAATATTGTTGAGAGGGGTGTCAATGAGGGATGTTGGGGGAAGTTGAGACCGTGTGCTGATGAAGCGGCTGGGGGGTCTGGCAGTGCTGCTGCTGTTGCTGCCACTCGTCGCCATGCCGGCGAGCGCGGCCGGCCAGTCGCGGCCCAACATCGTGCTGATCCTCGCCGACGACCTCGAGTACGGCACGCTGCAGAACTTCCCCGCCATCACCAGCCACCTGGTCCGGCAGGGAGCCTCCTTCGACCGCGCCATCGTCACCAACTCCTGGTGCTGTCCCTCGAGGGCGTCGCTCCTGCGCTCGCAGTACGTGCACAGCCACACCGTGTGGACCAACACCGCCCCTGAAGGCGGCTTCGACCGCTTCCACCTGGCCGGGCTGGAGAACTCCACGGTCGGCGCCTGGATGCGCGGCGCCGGCTACCGCACCGGCCTCATGGGCAAGTACCTCAACCACTATCCGGGCACCAGCGTGCCCGCCACCTACGTGCCGCCGGGCTGGGACCAGTGGGCGGTGCCGGTCAAGCGGCTCTACGAGGAGTACGACTACACGCTCAACGAGAACGGCAGGCTCGTCGAGTACGGCTGGGACGAGGAGGACTACCTGGAGGACGTGCTCGCCCGCAAGGCGAAGGAGTTCGTCAGCGCGCCCGGCACCCAGCCGTTCTTCCTCTACCTGGCCCCCGTCGCCCCGCACAACCCGGCCAACCCCGCGCGCCGCCACGCCGACGCCTTCCCCGACGCGCAGGCGCCCCGGACACCCAACTACAACCAGGCCGACGTCCACAAGGAGCCGCAGTGGCTGCGCGACCTGCCCGAGATCGGCTGGGCGGGCGAGGAACGCATCGACGAGCGCCACCGGGCGAGGCTGCGCGCCATGCTCGGCGTGGACGACCTGGTCAACACCGTCGTCACCGCCCTGCAGGCGGCGGGCAAGCTCGACAACACCTACATCTTCTTCGCCTCCGACAACGGCTTCCACCTGGGCACCCACCGGCTGCGCCTGGGCAAGACCACGCCGTTCGAGGAGGCCGTCAAGGTGCCGCTGGTGGTGCGCGGCCCCGGCGTCGCGCCCGGCTCCACCATCACCGCCCTGACCCAGCCGGTCGACTACGCGCCCACCTTCGCCGAACTGGCCGGCATCCCGGCGCCCGCCTTCGCCGAGGGGCGCTCGCTGGTGCCCCTGCTGCGCGGGCTCAACCCGCCGAGCTGGCGGCGCAACGCGCTGATCGAGTTCGCCAGGCCGACCAACCAGTCCGCCAACCGGCAGACGCTGACACCCGCCTACGCGGCGCTGCGCACCGCCACGCACACCTATGTGAAGTACGTGACGGGGGAGACCCAGCTCTACGACCTGACCACCGATCCCTACCAGCTGAACAACCTGGCCGCGACCGCGCCCCCCGAGCTGCTGAGCAACCTCCAGGCCCGCCTGGACGCGATGCGGACGTGCTCGGGCGCGACCTGCCGTACGGCCGACGCCTGGGAGCGCTAGGCGGAGCAGGCCACGGCGGCGGGCAGGTCGCCGGCGACGAACGCGCCGGGGGAGACGCCCATCACGGAACGGAACTCGGCCGTCAGGTGCGACTGGTCGTAGTAGCCCGCGTCGGCGGCCAGCGCGGCCCAGCCGCCGGCGGCGGCGCGGGCCAGCACGCCGCGCACCCGGTCGAGGCGGGCGAACCGCTTGGGCGGCATCCCCACCCCGCTGGTGAACAGGTCGCGCAGGTGGCGCTCGCTGACGCCGAGGTCCCTGGCCACCTCGGGGACCCTCGCGTACGGCAGGCGGTCGGCGGCGGCCTGCAACAGCGCGGCCCGCGACAGCTCGGCGGTCGAGCAGGCGGAGAGCCGGTCGAGGAGGGCCGCCTCGACCATGGCAGCCTCGTCGCCAGGAGCGGCCGCCAGTTCCTCGGCCAGCCGGTCGGCCGCGGCGCCCCACAGCTCGCGCAGCGGCACGATCCTGTCGACCAGCTCGCTGACCGGCACGCCGAGCACCGCCCGCGCCCTGCCGGGGCGCAGCCGCACGGTGACGCAGCGGGACAGCTCCTTCGGCGCGAGGTAGGAGGCGCGGGTGCGCGGGCCGAGCACCATGAGGTCGCCGCGCCCGTCGATGGTGGTGCGGAAGGCCAGCACGGCGGCCGGGTCGGGCTCGCGCACGTGCACCTCGCCCAGGCCGCCGGCCGCCGTCTCGCCGATCCGCTCGGCCCGAACGCTCACGCCACCACCCTAGGCGCCGATTTTTCCTATCGGCGGGCGGCTCCCTGACGGGAGCGTAGGAGGCATGATCCTGGTCACGGGTGCCACGGGCACCATCGGAAGTGAAGTCCTCAGGCGGCTGGCCGCGAGAGGCGAGCAGGCGCTCGCGATGACGCGCGACCCCGCCAAACTGAGCGCGCGGGCGGTGAAGGCCGACTTCGCCGACCCCGCCTCGCTGGACAGGGCACTCGAAGGGGTGGACACGGTGCTGTCGCTGACGGCCTTCGGGCGTGAGCTGCCCGAACACGACCTCGCCCTGGTCGCGGCGGCCGGGCGGGCCGGCACGAAGAAGATCGTGAAGATCTCGGCGATCGGCACCGGGGAGACCGACGACGCGAAGGACATCCGCTCCTGGCACCACCATGGCGAGCGGGCCGTCAGGGACAGCGGGATGGCGTGGACGATCCTGCGCCCGGCCGGGTTCGCCGGTAACGCGTTGATGTGGGCCGAGGCGGTCAGGGCGGGCGAGCCGATCCCGAACACGACGGGCTCGGGCGGCCAGGGCGTGGTCGACCCGCGTGACGTGGCCGAGGTGGCGGTCGAGGCGCTGACGGGCGGGGCGCACGACGGCATGACCTACGAGCTGACCGGGCCCGAGGTGATCAGCGTGCCCGAGCAGGCACGCGTGCTCGGGCAGGTGCTCGGCCGGGAGGTGACGACGGTCGAGATCCCGCTGGAGGCGGCCAGGCAGGGGATGCTGGCCTCGGGCGCCGAGCCGCTCCTGGTGGAGGTGGCCATGACGGGGGCCGCGTTCGTCGCGGCGGGCGGTGCCGAGCGGCTCAGCGGCGACGTGGCGGCCGTGCTGGGGCGGGCGCCGCGGCGTTTCGCCGACTGGGTCCGCGACCACCGCGCCGCCTTCGAGTGACCCCGCCGCCGGGCCCCACCCCCGGACCGCGCCGTCGGACCCCGCCGCCCGACCCCAACGCCGGACCGCGTCGCCGGACCGCACCGCTGGACCCCGGAGGGCCAGGCGCCGGGTGGTGGGTCAGGCCGGTGGTGGGTCAGGGGGTCGGGGGCGGTGGTGTGGTGAGGGCCGGGTAAGCGTGCGCCAGGTGGTCGGCGACGGCCTGGGCGGCGCCCCGCCCGTCGCCGGCCGCGGCAAGCTCGTAGATGCGCCAGTGGTCGGCCATGAGCACGTCGGTCCGCCCGGCCGCCTCCACCGCGGCCACCGAGTAGGCGTGGATGGTCTGCCGCAGCGCCCGCATGGTCGCCGCCAGCAGCCGGTTGCCCGACAGCAGCGCCACCCCGAGGTGGAAGGTCACGTCGTGGTCGACGAAGGAGCGGGCGTCACCGGCCCGCTCCATCTGCTCCAGCGCCGCGCGCATGACCTCGAGGCCCTCGGGCGCGTCGACGTGCTGCACCGCCCACTGCTCGATCATCAGGCGGGTGGCGATCACCTCGCCGAGCGACAGCGAAGCCGTACCGAGGTGGAGCCGGAGCAGGTCGGCCAGCGCGCTCTCCGGTCTGGAGGTGAGCACCGCGCCCGCGTCGGGCCCGCGGCCCGCCTGCGAGGAGACCACACCGAGCGTCTCGAGCACGCGCAGCGCCTCGCGCACCGACGAGCGGCCGACCTGGAGCTCCTCGGCCAGCTGGCGCTCGCCCGGCAGCCGGTCGCCGACGGTGAGCCCGTCGTCGGCGATGCGCCGCTCGATCCTGGCGATGACGTCCTCGAAGGTCCGGGGCTTCCTCATATGGTCAGACCATACTATGGTCAGACCATACTTTGAAGGGAGTGCCGTGCGAGTCGCCCTGTTCATCACGTGTGTCAACGACACGCTCTTTCCCGGCACGGGCAAGGCCGTGGTGTCCCTGCTGCGCCGCCTCGGGTGCGAGGTCGACTTCCCGCAGGCGCAGACCTGCTGCGGCCAGATGCACCTCAACACCGGCTACCGGGCCGAGGGCGAACGGCTGGCCCGGCGCTTCGCGGAGGTGTTCGACGGCTACGACGCGGTCGTCACGCCCTCGGGCTCGTGCGCGGCGATGGTGCGCGAGCAGTACCCACGGCTGGGGGTGGCGCCGCCGCCGGTGTACGACCTGTCGGAGTTCCTGATCGACGTGCTGGAGGTGGAGGACGTCGGCGCCGCCTTCCCGCACCGGGTGACCTACCACCCGACGTGCCACTCGCTCAGGGGGCTGCACCTCGGCGACAAGCCGACGCGGCTGCTGCGGCGGGTGCGGGGGCTGGAGCTGGTCCCGCTCCCCGGCGCCGAGGAGTGCTGCGGCTTCGGCGGCACGTTCGCGGTGAAGAACCCGGCGATCTCGGCCGCGATGTGCGCCGACAAGGTCCGCAACGTGATGGACACCGGCGCGGAGGTGCTCTGCGCCGCAGACAACTCCTGCCTCATGCACATCGGCGGCACCATGCGCCGCCAGAAGACGGGGGTGCGGGTCATGCACCTGGCCGAGATCCTGGACGCGCGATGAGCGTCTTCATCGGCATGCCGGGCGACTTCCCGACGAACGCCGCGAAGGCCGTACAGAACTCACAGCTGCGCTACAACCTTCGCAAGGCCACCCACACGATCCGCGGCAAGCGGGCCACCGTGGTCGGCGAGCTGCCCGACTGGCCGGAGCTCCGCGCCGCCGGCAAGGCGATCAAGGACCACACGCTGCGCCACCTCGACCGCTACCTCGTCCAGCTGGAGGAGGCGGTCCAGCGGGCCGGCGGCCACGTCCACTGGGCCCGCGACGCCGCCGAGGCCAACCGCATCGTCACCGACCTGGTCAGGCGGACGGGCGAGAACGAGGTCGTCAAGGTCAAGTCGATGGCCACCCAGGAGATCGGCCTCAACGAGCACCTGGCGGCCGAGGGCATCACCGCGTTCGAGACCGACCTGGCCGAGCTGATCGTCCAGCTCGGCGACGACTACCCCAGCCACATCCTGGTGCCCGCCATCCACCGCAACCGCGCCGAGATCCGCGAGATCTTCCTGCGCAGGATGGGCGACGCGCCCCGCGACCTCACCGACGAACCCGCCGCGCTGGCCGAGGCCGCCCGGCTCCACCTACGCGAACGCTTCCTGCGCAGCAAGGTCGCCATCTCCGGGGCCAACTTCGTGATCGCCGAGACCGGCACCTGCGTGGTCCTGGAGTCGGAGGGCAACGGCCGGATGTGCCTGACCCTGCCCGAGACCCTGATCAGCGTGGTCGGCATCGAGAAGGTGCTGCCCACCTGGCGTGACCTGGAGGTCTTCCTCCAGCTCCTGCCGCGCAGCTCCACCGGCGAGCGCATGAACCCCTACACCTCCACCTGGACGGGATCCACCGAGGGCCAGACCTTCCACCTGGTGCTGCTCGACAACGGCCGCACCACCGTCCTGGCCGACGAGGTGGGCCGCCAGGCGCTGCGCTGCATCCGCTGTTCGGCCTGCCTCAACGTCTGCCCCGTCTACGAGCGCGCGGGCGGCCACGCCTACGGTTCGGTCTATCCCGGGCCCATCGGCGCCATCCTCACCCCGCAACTGCGCGGCCTCGGCTCCGACCTCGACGCCTCCCTGCCCTACGCCTCGTCGCTGTGCGGGGCCTGCCTCGAGGTCTGCCCGGTGGCCATCGACATCCCCGAGGTGCTGGTCGACCTGCGGGCCAAGGTGGCCCACCCGCGCGCCGAGCGGGCCGGCATGCGGGCCGCTGGCTGGGTGCTGGCCAAGGAGGTACGGCTGGCCAAGGCGCAACGCCTGGCCACGCGCTTCCGCAGGCTGGCCCCCAGACGGCTGCCGGGCCCCCTGTCGGCCTGGACCGACACCCGCGACCTGCCGGAGATCCCCGAGGAGTCGTTCAGGGACTGGTGGGCCCGCCAGGAGCGGAGCGGAGAAGGGAAGGCGAGCTCATGAGCGCCCGCAAGGAGATCCTCGACCGGGTGCGCAGGGCCGTGGAGGGCGCCCCCGAGGTGGCCGTCCCCCGCGGCTACCGCACCTCGATACCGGTGGACGACCTGGTCGCCCGCTTCGCCGAGCGCGTCGGCGACTACCGGGCGATCGTCCACGTCGTCGCCTCGGCGGAGGTGCCCGCGCTGGTGGCCGAGCTCACGGCGGGCAGGCGCGTGATCGTCCCGCCGGCCGTACGAGGGCAGGGCCCGCTGGCCGTGGCGCAGGCGGTGGGGGAGGAGGAGCTGCTGACGGCCGACGGCGTGGCCACCGGATGCGCGGTCGCCATCGCCGAGACCGGCACCATCGTCCTCGACGCGGGGCCCGACCAGGGCCGCAGGGCGCTGACCCTGGTGCCCGACTACCACCTGTGCCTGGTGCGGGCGGACCAGATCGTCTCCAGCGTCCCCGAGGCGGTCGCCAGGCTCGACCCCGCACGGCCGCTGACCTGGATCAGCGGGCCGTCGGCGACCAGCGACATCGAGCTCAACCGGGTGGAGGGCGTGCACGGCCCGCGCACCCTCGAGGTGATCGTCAGTACCTGATCACCGCCGAGATCTCCTTGACCTCCGGCGCGAACCACAGCTCGGCGTCGGTCATCGCGGCGGCCCTGGCCAGCGCGGAGTCGGCGCGCTCGCGGACCGGCCCCTCCACGCCCCACCGGCGCAGCTCGTCGGCGCCGGTGGCCAGCTGGGTGCCGCCCGGGCCGATCCACATCAGGTCGGGCAGTTCGCCGGGGGACAGGACGGCGTGCACCCGCCCCTCCCGCAGCGCCCGCGCCACCTGGCCGAAACCCACCGGGCCCGCGTTGTCCCTGTGCCGGTCGAGCAGGTCGGCCCTGCGCCGCTCCAGCCACGTGTCCAGCGCGTTCTCCGCGTCCTGCGTGAACCGGCCGTGGTCGGCGCGGCTGCCGTGCTCCACCATCATCACCCTGTCGGCCGCCTTGGTGCCCAGGTGGTCGCACAGCTGCGAGCGCGACGTCGGCTCGCCCGCCACCACGACCAGCTCGGCGCCGATCCTGCGCACCTGCTCGTCCACCTCGTGCGCCACGACCTGCGCGTCGCGCTCCCAGGTCTCCTCGGCCGCCCGCTCGTACACCTTCTGCGACCAGCCGCCCTGCGCCGTCTTCTGCAGGGGCCACTTCTGCGCCTCGACGGTCGCCACCCGCGGCGAGCCGCCGCCGAACACCGTCAGCTCGGCGCCCGCCTGATCGACCACGACCCGTAGATGCGGGACGTTCTCGCCCCGCGACATCAGCAGCGGCGTCACGTGCGGCAGCGGCGACCAGCGGACCTGCTCCAGCGGCGGCGGCTCGGCCAGCGACTCGGCCAGCACGAGCTCGCCGCCCGCGGCGAACAGCGCCCGCCCGGGGGCCGGCGCGCCCCAGGCATCCTCCAGCGCGTCGAGAGTGTCCCGATCGGCCTCCTCCATGCTGTCCCTGAACGAGCGCCACCGCCGCCGCCTGTCCTCCACGTCCGACCCCGCGAGGTAGACCGAGACGTAGGGGCCATGACGCTCGTACAGCGGACGGATGAAGTCGAGCCTCAACTCACCTCACCACCTCTTCCGCTCGATGCCGACCCCCAGCGCCTCGGCCACCTGCGCGATGGCGGCGAACCGGCAATCGTCCAGTCCGGGCCCGTGCTTGTCGCTTTCACGTCCCAAGGCGTTCTCACCCTTTCAAGCTGCCCGAATCCCGCCCCTACCCGCGCGGCCCTCACCAAACATGACCTTCCGCGGGCGAAGGCCCGGCCGCCGGCCGCCCGGCCATGCGGCCCTCCCGGGGGCGCGAACGGCCCGCGAAACCGGGACTTGTAGGGTTTCGGCACGCCGTTGAGCACTTAGGGGAAAAGTGAGCGTGTTCGACCCTCGCCTTCGCATCACCACCGACCGGCTGACCCTGCGCGCCTTCCATCCCGAGGACGCCGACAGGATCACGACCATCGTCGAAGCCGGTCACCGTTTCCTCCCGCCGGGCGCCCCCGGCCAGGCCGCCGGCGTCGCCGCCTGGCTGGCCACCGGCGTCCACGAGCTCCAGCGCTCGGGCCAGGGCGTCCACCTGGCCATGGTCGACGGCGACGGCCGTATCGTCGGGGCGATCAGCCTGTTCAGGACCCAGTGGAGCGCGGGCATCACCGAGGTCGGCTACGGCGTGCACCCCCTGTACCGCAGCAGGGGCTTCGCCACCGAGGCGGTCCGCGGCCTGGCCGCCTGGGTGTTCGAGACCACCGAGCTGCGCAGGATCGAACTGCGTGCCAACCTCGACAACGGCCCGTCCGTGCGGGTGGCCGAGAAGTCCGGCTTCTCCTACGAGGGCGTGCTGCGCGCCGCCGAGCTCGAGGACGACGGCGCCCACGACCTGGTCGTGTTCGGCCTGCTGCGCGGATCCACCGGATCGCCCAACGTCTTCCCCGAGGACGAGCTGGTCACCCCGCGCCTGCTGCTGCGCAGGCTCACCGCCGCCGACGTGCCCGACCTGACCGCGACCGCCGCCGACGAGATCACCCAGCGGCGCACCAGCGTGCCCCGCGGCTACACCGAGGAGCACGGCAGGTTCTACGCGCTCATGGCGAGCCCGCAGCACCGCATCAGCGGCGCAGGGATCGTCTGGGCGGTCGTCGAGAGGGAGAGCGGCAGGTTCGTCGCCAGCGTCGACCTGAAGAGCACCGAGTGGGGCCACCGCGCCACCGAGGTCGGCTACATGACCGCCCCCTGGGCGCGCGGCAGGGGCTACGCGGGCGAGGCGGTGCTGGCGGTCGCCAGATGGCTGTTCGACAAGCAGGGCTTCCAGCGGCTCCAGCTCCGGGCCGCCGTCTCCAACCTCGCCTCCCAGCGGGTGGCCGAGAAGGCCGGCTTCACGCGGGAGGGCGTGGCGCGCAACGGCGCCGGCAAGGAGGACCTCGTGGTGTACGGGCTGATCCCCGGCGACCTTCCGTGACCTTCCCCGGCCACGCGCGCCCGGGGAGCGTGTCCCTGGACTGACGCCCGCCCCGGACGGAGGATGGCGCGTGACCCGGCTTGCCGTACACACTGGGTCAGGAGGACGGTGAGTCGGATGATCACGGTTATCGGCTGGGACGGATCGCCGCTGTCGGCCAGGGCGACCGACTGCCTGCAACAGGCCACGCTGGTGACCGGTCCCGAACGGGTCCTGCGGCACTTCAAGCTCCCCGTCCCCGGCGGCCAGCTGCTGGCCCTCCTCGACGAGCATCTCGAACAGGGCGAGGGCCCCGCGGTCGTCCTCGCCGACGGCGACCCCGGCTTCTTCGGCGTCGTGCGCGCGCTGCGCGGCCACGGCCTGAAACCGGCCGTCATCCCCGCCAGCTCGCTCATCACGCGCGCCTTCGCCAGGGCGGGCATGAGCTGGGAGGACGCGCTCATCGTCGCGCCCGAGGGGCCGGGGCAGCTCAACAGGGTCGTCAACGCCTGCCGCGCCCACCACAAGGTCGGGCTCATCGTCACCCCCGGCGTCGGCCCCGCCGAGATCGCCAGGGAGCTGGCCCCCACCACACCGCGCACGCTCATCGTCTGCGAGGACCTCGGCGGGCCCGGCGAGCGCGTCACCCACAGCCGCATGGGCGAGGCCACCACCAGGCCGTGGAAGGATCCCGACGTCGTCCTCGTCGTCGACCCGCTCTACCGCGCCGGCGAGCCCGCCTGGGTGGCGGGGGCGGCCCCCGGACCCGACGAGTGGGCCGTCGGCGGCGACCTGCCGTCCGAGGTGAGCGCGTACGTGCTGGCCAAGCTCGGCCCCAGGCTCGGCGACCTCGTCTGGGACGTCGGCGCGGGCTCCGGCGGCATCGCCGTCGAGTGCGCCAGGCTCGGCGCCGCCGTCATGGCCGTCGAGCGCGACGACGAGGCCTGCGCCCGGCTGCGTACCAACGTCATCCGCCAGGGTGTCAAGGTCGCGCTGACCCGCGGCCAGGCCCCGCCCGCGCTCGAGCCGCTCCCCGATCCCGACGCGGTCTACGTCGGCGGCGGCGGCGCCGACGTGATCGTCGCCTGTGCCGCCCGCGTCCCCTCCAGGCTCGTCTGCACGCTCAAGGTCGTCGAGCAGGTGCCCGCCGTCCTCCAGCGGCTGAAAGAGCACGGCTACCGCGCCGAGTGCACCCAGATCCAGGCATCGCGGCTGGTCGTGCAGGCCGACGGCGCCCACGCACTGGCCGCCGAGGACCCCGTCTTCGTCGTACACGCACGCAGAGTGATCTGTGCATGACCAGCGCGCATCGGATATCCTCGCGTGTCTTGTCTACATAAACCCCAGGTCACAGGCGTGGAGATCCCCTTCATGAAGCCGCCGCTGCTGCTCATCGGGCAGGGCTCGCACGACGACACAGGTGCCGCCGAGTTCGGAAGGTTCGTCCACAGGCTGCGTTGCCGCCTGGAGGACAGCTCCGCCGAGGTCTCGGGCGGCTACCTTGCCAAGGCCAAGCCCATGCTGAGCGAATCCGTCGCCTCCCTCGTGGCCAGGGGCCACCACCGGCTGGTCACGCTGCCGCTCAGCCTCAGCCGCATGGAGGACTTCCCCGCGGCCATGGCGCTGGAGCAGGAACGGCATCCCACGCTGATGTACGACCACGGGCGTCCCCTCGGGCCCGACCCGCGCGTGCTGTCCCTGCTGGCCGAACGGCTGGCCGAGGCCGCCGCCGACATGCCCAGGCTGCGCTCCCTCGACGACGTCAAGCCCCGCCTGCGCGTGGTGCCCTCCATCCCCGTCGAGGAGCCGGCCGAGCACATCGAGCCGGCCGAGACCGCGGTCGTGCTGGTCGGCGAGGGCTCGACCGACCCCGCCGCCAACGCCGAGATCCACCGCGTCTCGCGGCTGTTCTGGGAGACCCACGCCTACGACTTCATGACGGTGGAGACCGCCTTCGTCTCCATCACCCCGCCCGGCGTGCCCGGCGGTCTCGAACGCTGCCGCCGCCTGGGCGCCCGCCGCGTCATCGTCGTGCCGTACCTGCTGTTCGCCGGCGGCATGCTGGAGCGCGTCTGGGCGCAGGCACTCGCCTACGGAGCCGGTCACCCCGACCTCGACATCCGCTGCGCCGAGGTGATCGGGGACTGCGAGGTGCTCGCCGACGTGGTCATCGACCGGTACGAGGAAGCACTCGAACTCGCCGAGGGGGTCTCCGCATGACGTTGCAGGACGTGCTCGCCCAGATCACGCCCGCCTCCGCCGCCGCGCTCGCCGACGCCCGCGCCCACCAGAGCCGCCTCACCAAGCCGCCGGGCTCCCTCGGCGCCCTCGAGGAGGTCGCGGTACGGCTGGCCGGCGCGGCCGGCACCTGCCCGCCGCCCATGCCCGAGCCCGCCGCGCTGGCCATCTTCGCCGGCGACCACGGCGTCCACGCGCGCGGCGTCTCCCCCTGGCCGCAGGAGGTGACGCTGCAGATGGTCGGCAACTTCCTGGCCGGCGGCGCGGTCGCCAACGCCTTCGCCGCCCAGGTCGGCGCCTCGGTCACGGTCGTCGACGTGGGCGTCGCCGCGGACCTGCCCGCCGCCGAGGGCCTGCTCTCCCGCAAGGTCGGCTACGGCACCGCCGACCTGTCGGCCGGCCCGGCGATGACCGTCTCGCAGGCCGTCCAGGCGATCGAGGTGGGCATCTCGGTGGCCCGTTCCCTCGTGGCCGACGGCGCCCGCTGCCTGATCACGGGCGACATGGGCATCGCGAACACCACCGCGTCGGCGGCGCTCGTCTGCGCGTTCACCGGCAAGGACGCGGCCGAGGTCACCGGGCGCGGCACCGGCATCGACGACGCCACCCACGCCCACAAGGTGGCGGTCGTCCGCGAGGGCCTGCGCGTCAACGGCCTCACCCCCGCGCCGGAGGCGCCGGAGACCGAAGGAAGCGGCGCCGTCCTGCCGCACGACGCCCTGGAGATCCTGGCCGCCCTCGGCGGGTTCGAGCACGCCGCCATCGCGGGCTTCATCCTCGGCGGCGCCGCGGCGCGGGTTCCCGTCATCCTCGACGGCGTCATCGCCGGGTCCGCCGCCCTGGCCGCCGCCGCCCTCGCACCGGCCGTCGTCGACCACTGCGTGGCCGGCCACCGCTCCGCCGAGCCAGGTCACGCCGCCGCCCTCGACCACCTCGGCCTGCGCCCCCTCGTCGACCTCGAGCTGCGGCTCGGCGAAGGCACCGGAGGGCTGCTCGCCCACCCGCTGGTCTGCGCCGCCGTCCGGGTGATGCACGAGGTGGCGACCTTCGACTCCGCGGGTGTCACGGAGAAGCAGCCCTAGTAATCCGGACCCGGTAGGTTTGCCTCCTGACATACCAATCCTCGCGAACGGGAGATCCGCCGACATGAGCCCCTACCTTCTCGGCCTGCGCCTCTCGGGCCGCCGGGTGCTCGTCGTGGGCGGCGGGCGGGTCGCCCAGCGACGCGTTCCCGCGCTGCTCGAGGCGGGCGCCGACATCACCATTGTGTCGACCAGCGTCACCCCCGCCCTCGACGATCTCATCGCCGCGGGGCGCGTCACCTGGGAGGCCAGGCCGTACCAGGTGGGCGACTGCGACGGTGCCTGGCTCGTCCAGGCCTGCACCAGCGACAGGGCGGTCAACACGGCCATCGCCGCCGAGGCCGAGGCCAAGCGGATCTGGTGCGTGCGCGCCGACGACAAGGACGCCTCCGCCGCGTGGACACCCGCCAGCGGCAAGGTCGACGAGATCTCCATCGCGATCACCGCGGGCGGCGACCCCCGCAGGGCCGCGGGCATCAGGGACGCCGTCGTCAGCGCCCTGCGTGACGGCACCGTCGACGCGCGCCGCAACCGCACCAAACCGGTCGGCGTCGCGCTGGTCGGCGGCGGGCCCGGCGACCCCGGGCTGATCACCGTACGCGGGCGTCAGCTGCTCGCCCAGGCCGACGTGGTCGTGGCCGACCGGCTCGCGCCGCGGGCCCTGCTCGACGAGCTGGCTCCCGACGTCGAGCTGGTCGACGCGGCCAAGGTGCCCTACGGCAGGTCGCTCTCCCAGGAGAAGATCAACGAGCTGCTGATCTCGCACGCCCGCGAGGGCAGGTTCGTCGTCCGGCTCAAGGGCGGCGACCCCTACGTCTTCGGCAGGGGCGGCGAGGAGATGCTCGCCTGCGCCCGCGCCGGCATCCCGGTGACCGTGGTGCCCGGCATCACCAGCGCCGTCGCGGTGCCCGCCGCGGCCGGCGTGCCCGTCACGCATCGAGGGGTGAGCCAGGAGTTCCACGTGATCTCGGTGCACGTGGCGCCCGACCACCCGCAGTCCACCGTCGACTGGCCCGGACTGGCCCGCTCGTCAGGCACTCTGGTGCTCATGATGGCCGTTGAACGTATCGCTTCGATCGCGGAAACACTCATCCGCGACGGACGTTCGCCGGAAACTCCCGTAATGGTGGTACAGGACGGTACTCTTCCGACCCAGCGGGCCGTCACGGCCACGCTTTCCACCGTGGCCGACCGGGTGGCAGCGGCCAAGATCCGGCCACCGGCGATCGTCATCGTGGGCGACGTCGTGCGGATCGGCCAGGAGGTCGAGATGGTTCGAGCGGAGCGCGTGCCGTGAGATCGGCTGGTGACGCCCCCGAGTCCCTGGGGGAGCAGACCCTCAACTTCCGCGCGATCAGGGACGACGACGGTCCCGACCGCGCGGCCGACGACCAGGCGGACATACGGCAGGCGAACGGGGCATCGCCGCCGCCCTCCCCGCCGGACGCCCATGACGCGTCGGCCGCCGACGACCACGAGAACGCGGCGGGGGAGACCTTCTTCGCCTTCGCCCGTCCCGCCCGGCACGACCTGCCCCGGGCGGACGACCACGCCACCCTGGACGCCGAGCCCGCCTTCGACAAGCTGGCACCGATCTCCGACGGCTTCGACGCCTTCAGCCCGTCCCGCCCGGCCCCACCCTCGGCGCCTCACCCGGGATCACCCCCGGCTGCGCATTCGGGATCACACCCGGGATCGCCCCCGGCTGCACGTCCGGCGTCACACCCGGGATCACCTCCGGCTGCGCACCCGGAATCGCTTACGGCTTCGGGCCCGGGATCACAGCCGGGACCGCACCCGGCTGCGCCCCCGGCATCGCGGGCGGCTTCGCGCCTGGATGAGTCGGCGCACCCCATGGAGTTCGACGCGTTCCGGGCCCGGCCGCGAGCGTTCGGTCCAGGGGTCGAGCCCGATCCCGCCGCGTCCGAGCTCCAGGAGGATTCCGGCTCCGCGGAGGATCGTCGTGCCGCCCGCGTCGTGAGGCCTGGCGCCGCAGACCCGACCACCACCGAGTACCCCGCCGAGTCCCTGTCCGCTGACCCGGGCATCGCCGAGTGGCGGCTTGCCGAGGTCTCCATCGGGACACCAGCCGTCGACGAGCCCGCCGAGTCCCCGTCGGCTGAGCCGGGCATCGCCGAGTGGCGGCCTGCCGAGGTCGCCACCAGGACACCAGCTGTCGGCGAGCCTGCCATTGAGGAAGTCCCCGGCCAGGAGTCCACGGCCACCGACTCGGCCGCCGCCGAAGGGACGCCCGCTGGGGCCTCCTCGCCTACTGGCCTGGTTCCGGCCGAGGCCCCTCTCGCCGCTCCTGATGCGGTGGACACGTGGGAGGCGGCTGCCGGAGCGACCGCCTCTGACGAAGCCGCCGCCGCAGCAATGGCCACCGGCGAGGGCACCAGCCTCGAGACGCCCGCCAGCGGCGAGGCCACGGCTGACGACGTTCCTGCCATCGGCGTGGTCGCCACGAGCGCGATACCCGCCGGCGAGATCCCTGCCGCTGCGACTCGCGCCGGCGACACACCCGTCGGCGAGGTGCTCGCTGGTGAGGGCTCCTTCGGTGAGGCGTTCGCCGGTGACAGTCCCTTCGGTGAGACGATCGCCGGGGAGACGCCCGCTGGCGATACTCCCCTCGGCGAGGTGGTCGCCGACGGTGCTTTCTGGGACGAGAACTCCGCCGAAGAGGTGGCTGCCGACGACCAAGCCGTCAGCGAGAGGCCTGCCGCTGACGAGACGCTCGACGAGCGCGGGACCGCCGCCTCCCAGACCGTCACCACCGACGAGATCGCGGATGAGCCAACGACCGAGGCCGGGTCGACGGTCGAGGCTGAGCCGGCGTTCGACGCCGAGCCCCTGACCGAAACCGATTCGGTGACGGAGGCCGACTTCGAGGTCGTCACCGATCCCGAGGCTGTGACCGAGCTCGAGGCGACCGACTGCAAGGAAACCGAGTCCGAGGCCGTAACCGATCCCGAGGCCGTAGCCGATCCCGAGGGCGAGACCGGTTACGAGGGCGGGACCGGTTACGACGGCGGGACCGGCTACGAGGCTCTGACCGGTTTCGAGGCTGTCGCCGAGTTCGAGGGTGCAACCGACCCCGAGGCCGTAACCGATCCCGAGGCTATGGCCGAGTCCGAGGCCGTAACCGACTCCGAAGCCGGGGCCGGTCCCGAGGCTGTGGCTGACACCGACGCTGCGGCCGATCCCGAACCCATGGCCGAGTTCGAGCTCATGGCCGAGCCCGAGCTCATGGCCGAGCCCGAGCTCATGGCCGAGGTCGAGCTCGTGGTCGAAAGCGACTCCGAGGCCGGGTCTGGGGCCGACGACGAGTTGGCCATCGGCGACGGCTCTGCCGTACTCGATGACGAACCTGCCCTCGGTGACGGCACCGCAGTGGAAGAGGACGAGGCTGCCGGGAGGGTCGTCGAGGAGGACCTGCCCGATGTCGCCGCGCAGGCGCTCACCGCCGCCCTGGACGCGCTCAGGGACGCCGTCGCCGGCCTCAGGTTCGGGCTCGACCTGCCGGGCGCCGAGGAGGCGCGCAAGGCGCAGACCGAGATCCTCACGCAGCTGCATGACTACGTGCTGCCGAGGGTGCGGATGAGCACCGCGCCCGCCCTGATCGTCGTCGCCGGCTCCACCGGGGCGGGCAAGTCCACGCTGGTCAACACCCTCGCCGAGAAGAACGTCAGCCGGACCGGCGTGCGCCGTCCCACCACCGGCATCCCCGTGCTCGCCTGCCACCCCGACGACGAGGGCTGGTTCGCCGACGGCGAGCTGCTCGCGGGCCTGCAGCGCATCGAGCGGCAGAGCAGGGAGGCCGCGCCCGACAGCCTCGTGCTGGTCACCACCGAACGGCTGCCGCAGGGCGTCGCGCTGCTCGACACCCCCGACATCGACTCCGTCGTCGAGGAGCACCACGAGATCGCGCGCCGCATGCTCGACGCCGCCGACCTGTGGGTCTTCGTCACCACCGCCGCCCGCTACGCCGACGCCCCCGCGTGGAACCTGCTGCGCCTGGCCAAGGAGCGCGCCGCCAGGATCGCGATCGTGCTCTCGCGCGTGCAGCCCAAGACCAAGGACGTGGTCCTCAAGCACTTCGTCCGGATGCTGACCGAGTACGGCCTGGGCGACGTCGAGCGGTTCGTCATCGAGGAGTCGGCCGTCACCGACGGCAGGCTGCCCCACGGCGACATGACCGAGCTGCGGCTGTGGCTGGCCGAGCTGTCGGTCGACGAGGAACGGCGGGCGCAGGCCGTCCAGGAGACGCTGAACGGCGTCCTCAACAGCTTCCGCACCCGCGTCCCGGCGCTGGCCAGGCACCTGGAGAGCCAGGTAGCCTTCCGCGGCGAGCTGCGCACCGACGTCGACGTCGCCTACTCGGACGCGCTCGCGCACATCGACAACGCCGTGCGAGACGGCAGCCTCATGCGCGGCGAGGCACGCGCCAGGTGGCAGGACTTCGCCGGCTCCGGTGACCTGACCCGCAGCTTCCGCAAGAAGGGCAAACCGGTTCCGACCGAGCGGATCACCGCCTTCCGCGCCGCGCTCCGCACCGCGATCGAGTCGCTCATCACCTCCGCCGCGCATGCGGCGGCTGACGAGGTGGGCGCGCGGTGGCGGCGCCGTACGGAGCTGGGCGCGGGCCTCGACCGGCCCTCGGACGAGCTGGCCCGCCGTACCGGCCGGGCGGTCGCCGCCTGGCAGGACCACGTCACCGAGCTGCTGCGCACCGACGGCGTGACCAAACGGTCGGCCAAGGTCGTCTCGCTCGGCGCCGAGTCGTTCGCGCTGATCTTCATGGTGGGCCTGTTCAGCGCCGACGAGCTGCCCCAGAAGCTGCTCAGGAGCCTGCTGGGCGCCGAGGCGCTGCGCAGCATCAGCACCAAGGCGCTCAGCGACCTGCGCGCCAGGATCGTCATGCTGTTCGACGAGGAGGCCATGCGGTACGTGCGGGCGCTCGACGCCGCCGGCATCCCGGACGAGGCCGCCGCGACCCGCCTCTACCAGGCCACGTACAACCTCGAGGTCGCACGATGAGCATCTACTCCACCACCAAGCCCGGCCTGGGAGCCAGGCTGGCCGCGCTGTCCAAGGTCGTGGAGCTGGGGCAGGGGCGTCTCGACGCCACGCTGCTGGCCGACGCCGTCCACCTGCTCACCAGGGCGGGCGAACGGCTCAAGCTGTCGTCCGACCACACCGTGGTCGCCCTGGCCGGTGGCACGGGCAGCGGCAAGTCCTCGCTGTTCAACGCGATCTCGGGGCTCGAACTGTCGCCCACGGGCGTGCGCCGCCCGACCACCGCCCGCACCCATGCCTGCGTCTGGGGGCAGGAAGGCGCGGCGCCGCTGCTCGACTGGCTGCAGATCCAGTGGCGGCACCGCTTCGCCAGGGCGAGCGCGCTCGACAGGGGCGAGAGCCAGCTGCACGGCCTGGTCCTGCTGGACCTGCCCGACCACGACTCCATCAGAGCCCTCACCGATCCTGAGGCCGACCGGTTGATCGGGGTCGCCGACATGGTGGTGTGGGTGCTCGACCCGCAGAAGTACGCTGACGCCTCCACCCACCGCCGCTACGTCACCGAACTGGCCGGGCACGAGGCGGTCACCGTGTTCGCGCTCAACCAGTCGGACCGGCTGTCCACCGAGGAGGTGGCCGAGCTGGTCATCGACCTCAACGACCTGCTGCGTCGCGAAGGCGTCAACCATCCGTCGGTGGTCCCCACCTCGGCCGTCACGGGCCGCGGCATCGACAGCCTCAAGGGCGTCATCGCCGACGCCGTCTCCAAGCGCAGGGCCGCCATCCAGCGCATCGACGCGGACGTCGACCGCGTCGAACGCCGCCTCAGCCAGGCCATGCCGGTCGGCGCCGCCCTGTCGGCGCCCTCCACCGTGGACGCGGCCCGCCGCGTCGGGCTGACCGACGCGCTCTGCGACGCGGTGGGCGTTCCGGCGGTCGGCGAGGCCATGGAGAGCGTCTACGCCACCCGCTCGGCCTCCTGGATCTCGTGGCCGTTCGCCCGGATCGGCGCGGCCTTCGGCGGAGACCCGCTCAAGACGCTCAAGCTCGGCGACCTGCGCGAGGAGGTCCGCTCGCTGGCCGGAGGGTCGGTCAGCGCCCAGGCGGCCGAGGTCGACAACGCCGTCCAGGCGCTGAGCGACGGCCTCACCGTCGGGATGAACGAGGTGTGGCGTTCGGCCGTGCACCACGCGGCCAGGTCGCGCGCGGCGCAGCTGCCCGAGGCGTTGTCCGACGAGCTGTCGGAGGTCGCGCCGCAGCTGGACAAGGTGCCGGTGTGGTGGCGGCTGCTGCGGCTGTGGCAGTACCTGCTCGTCGTCGCCTTCGTCGCGGGGCTGGCGTGGATGGGAGTGGCGCTGGCGTACGGCGTGTTCTCCGCCGGTCGGCTGCCCGAGCCGTTCGCGCTGTTCGGTGACGCGGCGACGCTGCCGTGGGTGGGGTTGATGACCGCTTCGGTCCTGGGACTGGGGGCGCTGTCCGCGATGGCGTCCAGGAACTTCGTGGCGCTCGGGGCGGCGAACGAGCGAGACCGGCTGGAGCGGGAGATGCGCAGGCGGGTCGCGGGCATCGCGGAGACCATGGTGGTGGAGCCCGTGGAGCGGGAGCTGGCCCGCCACCACGAGTTCTACACGGCGATGAAGGCACTGTCGGGCTGAGGTTCCCGGCTGTCCCCTCCTCCGGATGCTCGAACGCACCGGCCGTTTTTGATCAGTATTCACTGACGCCCATGATCCGTTCCCTTAACATCTGATGTGCCCGTGCTCAGCCGGATATCGACAGGGGGCGACGAATGGTCGCGAAGTCCATGACGGCGGGAAGGGCACGGTGACGCTGGTCGCGGGCCGCTATCGGCTGTTGTCGCAGCTCGGCCAGGGTGGCATGGGCACGGTATGGCGGGCGATGGACGAGCTGCTCCGGCAGGAGGTGGCCGTCAAGGAGGTCAGGCTCCCACCGGACCTCGACGAGGCGTCGCGGGCCGAGCTGGGCGAACGCACGCTGCGCGAGGCGCGCGCCGCCGCGACGCTGCGTTCCCATCCGTCCATCGTCACCGTGCACGACGTGGTCCTCGACGACGGACGCCCGTGGATCGTCATGGAGCTGGTCCACGGCCGCTCTCTCGAGCGGGCCGTACGCGACGACGGCCCCCTGCCGCCGCAACGAGTCGCCGCGATCGGCCTGCGCATGCTCGACGCCCTCGCGGCCGCGCACGCGGCGGGCATCCTGCACCGAGACGTCAAACCCGCCAACGTCCTGCTCACCGACGACGGACGGGTGCTGCTGACCGACTTCGGGATCGCCACCATCGCCGGGGACACCGGGATCACGCAGACTGGGATGCTGACCGGCTCGCCTGGTTACATCGCCCCCGAGCGCCTGCGCGGCGAGGTCGACGGCCCGCTCGCCGACCTGTGGTCGCTCGGCGCCACGCTCTTCACGGCGGTGGAGGGCGTGGCGCCGTTCGCCGGCCCGAACCAGGCCGCGGTGCTGGCCGCCGTGCTGATGCAGGAGCCCACCCCCTTCCGGCTGGCCGGCCCGCTCGCCCCCGTGCTGGCCGCGATCCTGGAGAAGGACCCCGCAGGCCGCTGCTCCGCCGACGAGGCGGCCGGCTGGCTGGAGGCCCTCTCGCGGGACGACACCACGACCAGCCCGGCCCTGCGCCGCAGGCGGACCGCGCCGGGACGCCCGTCTCGACGCCTGCGCAGCAGGGTCCTCATCGGTGCCGCGCTCGCGCTGGTGATGACCGTGGTGGTGGGCGTGGTGATCGTGCCCTACCTGTTTCCGAACGTGATCCGGATCCTCGGCTACGCGCTCGCGCCACCTGTCACCTACTCCGCCGTGCCGAAGTTCCTCCCTACGGCGGCGGCCACCCCGCTGATCGCCCGCGACTTCGAGGCGTGCGACCTGCTGAACAGCAACCAGACGCGCTCATTGTTCGGCGGTGCGATGAAGCGCCAGTTCTGGAGCGACTCCTCCTGCAGCTGGAGCAAGGCCGACGGCGCCAACCTGCACGTCACGGCGTTCCGCCTGCCGAGCGCCTCGGCGGCCGGCCTCTACCACAAGCAGATGGTCGAGCAGATGAAGGACGAGCCGAAACGGAACCCGGGGACCAAGCTCCGCAAGGGGCCGGACGTCGGCGACGAGGCGTTGAGCTATACCCGGCGGAGCCCCTACGGGCTCCCGGTATACCAGAGCTACATCTCCTTCCGTCTGTCGAACGTCGTGGTGGTCATCAACGTCTCGGCCCGGCGGCCAGGCTACGCCACCGCCGATCGGGCGGCCAAGCTCGTCGCCGCGGCCGTCAACAGGCATCGTTAGCGACCGGGTTCGTGGTGGTGTTTCGAGGGTCCCGCCGCTCCGTTGTCCACAGCGGCGTCGCGCCCCGGCGCCTTCGTCCCCAGAACCACGCTCGGCCCGCCGGCCACCCACTCCCGCGCGACACCGTGTCCCCAAGCAGCGGGCACCCGGCCCGCTCCACGGGAGGCACGATGAACGACATCTACATCACGCTCACCGGCAATGTCGCAGCCCCGCCCCGCCAGCACGCCTTCGCCGACGGGGCGCGGGTGACCTCGCTCAGGGTGGCGACGAGGCATCGCTTCTTCGACAGGAAGACCCAGGAGTGGTCCGACGGCGACACCGTGTTCTTCGCGGTCCGCTGCTGGCGCACTCTCGGCGACAACGTGGCCCAGTCCTTCCAGGTGGGGCATCCCGTCGTGGTGTGCGGCAAGCTGCGCATCAGGGAGTTCGGGCCCGAGGGCGACCGCAGGTTCATGCCCGAGATCGAGGCCAGCTCGATCGGCCACGACCTGCGCTGGGGCGTCGGCGCCTTCTCCAAGCCCGAACGCTCGGGCGGCATCGGCACCCTGAGCAGGGAGACGAGGGAGAGCCTCGACGAGTCCACGCAGGACTGGGCGATGTCGGGATCGGCGACCGCCCGCGCGCTCCACGGGCGGCCCGCTGCCTCGCGGGACGCGGAGGAGACTTCCGCGCGGCACGTGGAGGAGGCTTCCGAGCGGCAGACGGAGCAGACTTCCGAACGGCAGGCGGAGCAGACGGCGCGGGACGACGTGGCGGGCTGGCCTTTCGCCCCTGCCGCTGGTCCTGGTCCTGGTGCTGCCTCTGGCCTTGGCCTTGGCCTGGGTCCTGCCTTCGCCGAGACCGGCGCCGGCATCGCCGCAGAGCCGGTCTCCGGGCCTGACGCTGTCTCGGGGCCGGATTCCGTCTCCAGCGCTGAGTCTGTCGATTCCCGGTTCGGGTTCGGCTCTGGGCCGGGCTCGCAGTCCGCATTCGAGGCCGGCTTCCGATCGGGCTCCGCACCAGACGCCCTGCCCAAGTCAGGGTCCGAGGCGGGCTCCAGGACCGGCGCTGATTCCCTCTCCGGGGCCGGATCCGCACGGGGGACCGGGCGCAGGCCCGGTTCGGCCGTCGCCTCGACCGATGGGGACACGACGACGCTCACGCCGGGGGAGAGCGACGACTCGCCCTCGGAGGAGCCCGGGACGGATCCGGGCGAGGGCCACCCCGCCGGGGCGGGGAAGGTGCGCGTCCTGAACCCTCATGACGCCCCCCAAGCGCCGACGGGCCGCGCCCGCCGCGCCAAGGCCGCCTGACCACCCATCCGGCCTCATGTGTCAGGCCCGAGTGCGCCTCGGGCCTGACACCCTTCACCGCACCGCAGTCCGGCCGAATCCGCAGCCCGGCCGAATCCACGGCCCGGCCGAATCCGCAGCCCGACTGGGGCCGCAGCCGTTGAGGCCCTCGAGTGACGGCCCCGTCGGATGAGGGTGCAGATGGCTAGCGGTGCGGTGCGTTGCGCGGATGGATTCGAATCCCGGCGTCCTGCGTGTGGATGAGCTGCCGGGCGTTCTGCGTGGGGATAGGAGCGCACGGGGCTCTGCGGATGATGCGAATTCCTGGCGGTTCTGCGGGCCCGGTTCCTGGCGGTTCTGCGGACCCGGGGGTTAGGGGTGGTGCGAACTTCTGGGGTTCTGCGGATGGATACGAACGCCGGGACTCGGCGCGATTTTCGCCGATGGGCCGTTCATGGCCTCTACGGTTCGGGACCACAGGCGAGGGGAGCAGGTCGACCGGCGCTGCCGCGGATAGGTCGGTTGCGTCGCCGTCATGAGTGCTGACGTCGCCGTGGGGGCTTGGACGGGGTCTCCTGATGTCGGCCGCAATACGCAGTTGCGGGATGCCGACGAGGGAGGAAGGTGATCGAGGACTTACGGGCCGAAGCCGAGCAATCCGCGAGAGCTGCAGCGCGGGCGGACTCCGGGAAGGACGCGGCCATACTCGCGGATTTCGGGACGTGCGCTGCGAAACCGAGGTCGCGGTGGGCGTAGCCGTACGCAGAGAGGATGTCGGGAGGTGGAGGGGGGGCACCGGCCGTTCAGTGGCGTCGCGAGTCGCAGTGCGAGCCGCTGAGAGGGGTTGGCCGATGGTGTTCCGTGTCAGATGGCTAGAGCATCTGTCAGGTCCAGGTCACGCCCCGCACCATGGCTGCTCCTTTCCAGCACGGCCCGCCCGCGGAGTGAGCGGTTCCATTCCCGGGCCACCAGACGCAGATGGCCACCTTGCCCAAGGTAGCGGTTCCCGTCGCGCGACGCACACTCCGCAACTAGTGTGTTACACATCGTTAGTCGGAGAGGGGGCGAGATGGCAGCGACCAGTCACACCTCGATCAAGCCTCGTGACAGTGTGTCCACACTCGCAGGCCGGTGGCCGTTGCTGGCGCAGCGTCGGCCCCTCGTTGCCTACCTCTGCGGGATCGTCGCGCTCGATCTCGTGGCCATCGCGTTCTTCGCGGTTTCCGGCCCCTATCGCTGGTCGGACGTCCTGATGTTCGCCGCGCTGATGGGATGCGGCGCGGTGTGCATCGAGGCGACGCGACGCCTCGGCATGCCCGCGGGCGTCTCCCGCGACCTGCTGTCGGCGTGGTGGCTGCCCGTCGCGCTGCTGCTTCCCCCGATCTACGCGCTGCTGGCGCCGATCCTGCTGCAGATGCTCATGCAGCTTCGGGTCAGGGCGACGGTGCTCTATCGGAGGGTCTTCAGCTCGGCGGCCATCGGCCTGGCAGGTGGCGCCGCTTCGGTGGTCTTCCACACCCTGGTGCCCGACATGGCGGTGCTGTCCAAGGGCGCGGGTGTGCCGATCATGCTGGCGGTGGGATGCGCGGTGCTGTTCGCCGTGCTCAACACCACGCTCATCGCGATCGCCGCCCACACCGCCGACCCCGACACCCGCTGGCGCGACGTGCTGTGGGACAGGGAGAGCGCCATCCTCGACATCGTCGAGCTGTGCCTCGGTGTGATCGTGGCGATCGCGTGCGCGCTCAACCTGGCGCTGCTGGCGCTCGCGCTGCCGCCTGTCGTCCTGCTGCAACGCAGCCTCCTCCACGCCCAGCTCCAGGCTGCGGCCCGTACCGACCCCAAGACGGGGCTGCTCAACGCGGCGGCGTGGCAGCGGGAGGCCGACACCGAGATCGTGAGGGCCCGCCGTACCGGAGAGACGCTGGCCCTCCTCATCATCGACATCGACCACTTCAAGCGCGTCAACGACAAGCACGGCCATCTGGTCGGCGACCAGGTGCTGATCGGGGTGGCGGCGACGCTCCGGAGTCAGCTGCGTGACTACGACGTGGTGGGCAGATTCGGCGGCGAGGAGTTCGTGGTCCTGCTGCCGCGCGCCGACATCACCGAGGCCCGCAGAGTGGCCGAGCGGCTGCGCAGCAGGATCGGCCGCATGGCCGTACCCGTCGACGACGCCTTGATCACCGTGACGATCTCGGCGGGTGTCGCCATCATGAGCATCCACGGCGACGACCTGATCGAACTGCTCGCCGCCGCCGACCTGGCGCTGTACCGGGCCAAGGAACTGGGCCGCGACCGCATCTGCATCCCTGCCGTGCAGCCGGCGCCGCCGTCCGCTCCAGTGGACTCGCCGCCCACTCTCATCGACCCCCCGCCGACCACCCTCATGGACCCACCTCCCGCAGCCTGATCCGTTGAGTGCCATCGGCTGGTCCAAGGTCCAAGGTCCGGGACCGGCGGCCGGATCCAATGCCCGGGGTCTGTCGGTCGACTCCGCGGCCTACCGTTCCTGGGGTCGGCAGGCTGATTCGACGCCACGGGTCACGGGCGGGCGGCGCAAGGGATTTCGCGGACTGGCCTCAGACCCCGGAGTTTTGCGGAGTCGCAGGCTAACCCGCTGGTGACGATTCCCGGTCCGCAGGGACTTTCGTGTGCGGGTGACGGGCGGAGGCCGGTTCCGGCACACCCGAACAAGTGAGCACTCCACGTAATCACATGAACTCTCTCGGTTATGTCGGCATCTAACAGATGTCACGCCGACCACGACAGGGGAGGGACATGTACTACGACGACCACCTGGAAGAGGCCGCGTATCGATCGCGTCGGCAGGAGCAGGAGTGGTCGTGGCAGCGGCAGTCGGAGGCGTCCCGGGGGCGGTTGACGGACGAATGGCCCACACTGCCCAGGACTTCCGGATCCTTCTCGGGGCTTTTCCTGCTCGTGATGGTCGTCTGCGCAGGTCTGGCGGTCGCGGCCGGTTTGGGGTACTCGCCGGCGGAGGTCTGGGCCTGGGTCAGCGTTCGCGTCGAGCGCCTCGTCGGCGCGTGGCTGAACGGTTAGCCGGTCAGGCGACGCGCCCGCCGTACGGCTGCATGGAGATCGCCCAGCCAGTACGGCGGAAGCCGGTTCGCGCACGCCCTAAGCTAGAAGGCATGCCGGAGTACATCTACACGATGCAGCGCGTGCGCAAGGCGCACGGCGACAAGGTTGTCCTCGACGACGTCACCCTGTCGTTCCTGCCCGGAGCCAAGATCGGCGTGCTGGGCCCGAACGGCACCGGTAAGTCGACGCTGCTCCGGATGATGGCCGGCCTGGAGCAGCCTTCCAACGGCGACGCCAAGCTCATGCCGGGGTTCACCGTCGGCATGCTCCAGCAGGAGCCGCCGCTCAACGAGTCCAAGACCGTCCTCGGCAACGTGCAGGAGGGCGTCGCCGAGACGATGGCGATGCTCCACCGCTACAACGAGATCGCCGAGCAGATGGCCACCGACTACAGCGACGAGCTGCTGGAGGAGATGGGCAAGCTCCAGGACCAGCTCGAGCACCGCAACGCGTGGGACCTCGACTCCCAGCTCGAGCAGGCGATGGACGCCCTGCGCTGCCCGCCGCCGGACGCCGACGTGACGAAGCTGTCCGGTGGTGAGCGTCGCCGGGTGGCGCTGTGCAAGCTGCTGCTCGAGGCGCCCGACCTGCTGCTGCTCGACGAGCCCACCAACCACCTCGACGCCGAGAGCGTGCAGTGGCTGGAGCAGCACCTGGAGAAGTACGCGGGCACCGTGCTGGCCGTCACCCACGACCGCTACTTCCTCGACAACGTCGCCACCTGGATCCTCGAGCTCGACCGTGGCCGCACCTACCCCTACGAGGGCAACTACTCCACCTACCTCGAGGCCAAGGCCCAGCGGCTGAAGGTCGAGGGGCAGAAGGACGCCAAGCGCAAGAAGCGCCTGGAGGACGAGCTGGAGTGGGTCCGCTCCAACCCCAAGGCCCGCCAGACCAAGAGCAAGGCCCGTCTCCAGCGCTACGAGGAGATGGCCGCCGAGGCGGACAAGTACCGCAAGCTCGACTTCGAGGAGATCCAGATCCCGCCGGGCCCGCGTCTGGGCACCACGGTGATCAAGGCCGACGAGCTCACCAAGGGCTTCGGCGACCGCCTGCTGATGGAGGGCCTGACCTTCGACCTGCCGCGTAACGGCATCGTCGGCATCATCGGCCCCAACGGTGTCGGCAAGACCACGCTGTTCCGGATGATCACCAGCAGCGAGACGCCCGACACCGGTTCCATCACCGTCGGCGACACGGTCAAGATCTCCTACGCCGACCAGAGCCGTGGCGGCATCGACGCGAACAAGAACGTGTGGGAGGTCGTCTCCGACGGTCTCGACCACATCAAGGTCGGAAACGTCGAGATGCCGTCGCGCGCCTACATCGCCGCGTTCGGCTTCAAGGGGCCGGACCAGCAGAAGAAGGCCGGCGTCCTGTCGGGCGGCGAGCGCAACAGGCTCAACCTCGCGCTCACCCTCAAGCAGGGCGGCAACGTGCTGCTGCTCGACGAGCCGACCAACGACCTCGACACCGAGACCCTGTCCAGCCTGGAGAACGCGCTGCTCGACTTCCCGGGCTGCGCGGTGATCACCTCCCACGACCGGTGGTTCCTCGACCGCATCGCCACGCACATCCTGGCGTGGGAAGAGGGTTCCAACTGGTTCTGGTTCGAGGGCAACTTCGCCGACTACGAGAAGAACAAGATCGAGCGCCTCGGTGCCGATGCGGCCCGCCCGCACCGCGTCACCTACCGCAAGCTCCACCGCGACTGATCCAGCGGCCAGACGGCAGCCCCCTCCGCGACACATCGGTGCTCCCGGAGGGGGCTTCGTTCGTCCCCGGCCGCCCCTGACGTCTGGGGTTTCCGCACGGGCTCGGCGGGGTGCGGTGCTGCTCGCCCTCCGGCCCGTACGGCACGCCCTCCCACGCCCACCCGCCGCCGCCAGCCGCCGCCTGTCCAGGGAGACGGTCATCGGGCGCGCGGGCCGGCCGCCGTTACGCGGCACCGTGGCCATCCCTGGCCTCGTCCCACCGTGACCGCCCTGGCCTCTGCCACGGTGAGAGCTTCGGGCCTCGTCCGGGCCGTGACCACCCCTGGGTCCAACCACCCTGGCCATCCCTGGCCTCGTCCCACCGTGACCACCTCTAGGCTTTCCGCCGTGACCACCTCGGCTGTCCGCCGTGACCGCCTCTGGTCTCTTCCGGCCGGAGGCGGGTCAGCAGCGTCATGGTGGGAAGCGCAGGGACGGTCGGCCGGACCGGACCTCGACCCCGCCACTCCTCGCGCCCCCGGGCATTCCCACGTCGTGCGGCGCCTGAAGACCGATCCTTCCTAGCATGGTGCTCATGGCACGCAAGTCCTCCAGCGCGTGGGAGTGGAGCCGCACCGCGCAGACGCGCAAGGTCATGCTGCAGGCGGCCCGAGAGGTGTTCGGCGAGCACGGGTTCGCCGAAGCGAACGTCGCCGACGTGGTCACCAGGGCTGGCTCGAGCGTGGGCAGCCTCTATCACCACTTCGGCGGTAAGGCCGAGCTGTTCACGGCGCTGTGGGAGGACCACCAGGTCGCCCAGGAGCAGGCGTCGGCCTCCAGGGTCGCCAAGGCGAAGCAGTCCGGCGTGGACGACCCCGTCGACCTGCTCGTCACCGGCTCGCGCGCCTATCTGGAAGGGGCGTGGGATCGGCGCGACCTGGTCAGGCTGTTCATGGACGGCGACGGGCCGCCGGGTTTCGAGCTGCTGCGCCGTACCAGGGGAAGGCAGTGGCTGCGGCAGAACGCGGTGCTGCTCGGCGCGGGCGCCGAGCCGATCGACAGGCTCACGGTCGCGGTGCTGACCTCGGTGATCGGGGAGGCGGCGAGGGAGGTGGCGATCTGTGACACCGAGGAGGAGGCGCGGCAGGTGATCGAGGCAGCGGTGGTGCTGATCAGGCGGCTCGATCCGGTGGCCGGGGTACGGCCGCCCGATGTCGGGGCATGAGCGGCGGACCTATACGGTGTGGGCGTGGTTGAACGATCCCTCGCGCACGCAAGCAAGCACGTCTTCCCCCGGACAGTCCGTTTCGCGGACATCGATTCGCAGGGGCATGTGAACAACGTCCGTTTCCTCGACTATCTGGAGGACGCGCGGTTCGGGATGCTGGCCATCGACGTGCACAAGGAGGGCGGGGAGACGTTCAGCGGCCTGGTGGTGGCCAGGCACGAGATCGACTATCTGCGTCCGCTGTCGTTCCGGGCCGACCCGGTGCTGGTGGAGACGTGGGTGACGGAGATCAGGCCGGTACGGTTCACGCTCGACTACGAGATTCGGGACGAGGACGAGGTGTATGTGCGGGCCCGGTCGGTGATCGTCGCCTACGACGTGGAGAACGCGGCGCCGCGCCGGTTGCGGCAGGACGAGCTGGCCTATCTCCGGCGTTTCACCACGCCCTGAGGGGCGGCACTCGCCACGTTGAGGTGTGTCGTTCTCCGAGCGGAAGGGCGTCACACCTCACCTGAAGGACGCCGCTCCACCTGGAAGGCGTCGCACCGCACCTTACTCAGGAGCGCCATGCCCGGTCTGGGGGCGCCACCTCATCCGAGGAGCGCCACGCCCCGCTGGGGGACGCTACGCCAGCTGGGAGGCGTCGCACCGCACCTTCCTCAGGAGCGCCACGCCTCGCCTGGGGATGCCAGTTCTCCTGAGGGCCCCGCGCCCTGCTGGGGGAACGCTACGCCAGCTGGGAGGCGTCGCATCGCACCTTGCTCAGGGGCGCCTGCCAGGTCTGGGGGATGCCGCCTCTTCTGAGGGGCGCCGCGCCCCCTGGAGGGCCTGGAGGGGCGTCGGGATCTCGGTTCTGGCGGCATCAGGCGGGTTGGCGGCGAGCCTCCAGCGATCGGCCGGTGGCCGGCCTGAGGGGGCCGGCCGTTCTTCGGTCAGGTGGTGTGCAGCCAGGCCGCGGTGTCGGGTGGCAGCATGTCGCCGGTGAGGGTGGCGCTCGACAGGATGACGTGATCGTGTGGCGGCAGCCGTACCGGGTCGGTGCCGCAGTTGATCACGCAGGTGAGCTGTCCGCGGGTGAAGAACAGCGCCCCTTCGGGGGCGTCGAGCCATTCGAGCTCGTAGGGGATCGTCCGCGCCAGGTCGCGGCGGCAGGCCAGGGCCCTGCGGTAGAACTCCAGCGTCGAGTCGCTGTCGCCGGTCTGCGCCTGGACGCTCAGTTCGCCGAACGTCTGCGGCTGGGGCAGCCAGGCGGCCACCCCGTCCGGCGAGAACCCGTACGGCGAGGCGGTGCCCGACCACGGGATCGGCACCCGGCATCCGTCGCGGCCCGGAAGCTTTCCTTCCGACTGGAAGAAGATCGGGTCCTGCCGCGCGTCGGGTGGAATTTCTTTCACCTCGGGGAGGCCGAGTTCTTCCCCCTGGTAGAGATATGCCGACCCGGGCAGCGCGAGCATGACGAGCAATGCGGCCTTTGCCCTGGAGAGTCCGGTTCCGGGGTCGGCGGTGTCGTAACGGGTGCGGTGCCGTACGACATCGTGGTTGGACAGCACCCACGTCGCGAACGGGACGGTCGCGAGGGTGTCGTCGATGACCTTCCTGAACGCCGTCGGCGACCACGGCGCCTGCAGCCAGGCGAAGTTGAAGCTCTGGTGCAGTTCGTCGGGCCGCACGTAGAGCGCCAGGTCGGCGGCGCTGTCGGTCCACACCTCGCCGACGGCCATCCGCTCGCCGGGGTAGGAGTCGAGCAGCTTGCGCCACTCGCGGTAGACGTCGTGCACCTCGGGCCTGCCCCAGACCGGCGAGGTCGACGTGAACGACTGGTCGCCCACGTCGGGCAGCCCCTCCGCCTTGTACAGGCCCATCGCCACGTCGATGCGGAACCCGTCGACGCCCCGGTCCAGCCAGAAGCGCAGCACGTCGAGGAACTCCTCGTGCACCTCGCGGTTGCGCCAGTTGAAGTCGGGCTGCTGGGGCGCGAACAGGTGCAGGTACCACTGGCCGTCGGCCGCCTGCGTCCAGGCGGGACCGCCGAAGGTGGACTGCCAGTTGTTCGGCCGGTCGCGGAAGATGTAGCGGTCGCGTCCCTCGCCCGCCAGCGCGGCCTGGAACCACGGATGCAGCGAGGAGCTGTGGTTGGGGACGACGTCGATCAGCACCCTGATGCCCATGGTGTGCGCGTCGGCCACCAGGGCCTCGAAGTCGGCCAGCGTGCCGAACAGCGGGTCCACGCCGCGGTAGTCCGCCACGTCGTACCCGCCGTCGGCCATCGGGGAGGGATAGAAGGGGGTCAGCCAGATCGCGTCGACGCCCAGCTCCGAGAGGTACGGCAGGCGTTCCCTGACCCCGACCAGATCGCCGACGCCGTCTCCCGAGGCGTCGGCGAAGCTGCGTACGTAGATTTCGTAGACGACGGCATCACGCCACCAGGGGATGTCCATGGGGCGTGTCATGCCCGTTATGCGGGTGAGTTCACCAGGCTCTGCGCTGCCATCACCAGATAGTCCCAGAGGCGGTTCTCCAGCTCCTCCGGCAGCGACAGCTCCTGCACGGCGTCGTGCATGTGCTTGAGCCACGCGTCGCGCTCGGCCTCGCCGATGACGAACGGCACGTGCCGCATGCGCAGGCGGGGGTGGCCGCGCTGCTCGCTGTAGGTCCTCGGACCGCCCCAGTACTGGACGAGGAACCCGCGCAGCCGGTCCTCGGCCGCGGTGAGGTCTTCCTCGGGGTAGAGCGGGCGCAGCAGAGCGTCCTCGGCGACACCCTCGTAGAAGCGGTGGACCAGCCGGCGGAAGGTCTCCTCGCCGCCCACGGCCTCATAAAACGAACCCTCGGTCACGATCTCAGGCTATCCATTCTCTACGGCATGCACGATCACGGCCACCGCGGTCACCGCTGACCGCCCGTCCTCCCACGCTTCTCCAGCGGGACTTCGCCTCCCGCCGTCACGTCAGGGACGTTGACCGCTCCCTTCGACACTCACGAGAAACGTGGCCGATGGACTGCCGATACGGCGCCCAGCTGCGGAACAGACGCGCGGCAGTCTGCCGGCCACGTTTCTCCTAAGTAAGCGCTCACGCGGCCAGCGCGATTCCCGCCCCGTCGAGCGCGGCCTTGACGCGCATGCGGAGCTCGCGCGCCACCTCGGCCTGCCTGGACGGAAGCGTCTTGGCCGAGACACGGAAGATGACCGACGTGTCGGAGATCTGCTCGATGCCGTAGACGGCCGGCTCCTCCACGATCACGCTCTCGCGGTACTCGGGCTCGTCCCACAGCTCGTCGGCCACCCGCTTGAGCAGGTCGCGGACGGCGGGGACGTCGGCGTCGTAGGCCACCGGGACATCGACGTAGGCGCGCGACCAGCCCTGCGACTCGTTGCCGACGCGGGTGATGGTGCCGTTGCGGATGTACCAAACGCGGCCGTCGGCGTCGCGCAGCCTGGTGACGCGCAGCGTGACCGCCTCGACGGTGCCGATGGCGGCGCCCGCGTCGATGACGTCGCCGACGCCGTACTGGTCCTCCATCAGCATGAACATGCCGGCGATGAAGTCCTTGACGAGCTCCTGGGCGCCGAAACCGATGGCGATGCCCAGGATGCCGACGCTGGTCAGCAGCGGCGCGATGGGGATCGTCAGCCGGTCGAGCACGGTCAGGATCGCGGTGCCCATGATGACGATCGAGGCGACGTGGCGCAGGACCGAGCCCATGGTCTCGGCGCGCTGCTTGCGCCGCTCGTTGAGCAGGGCGTCGATGCCGTCGGTCGCCTGCCCCCTGCGCAGGCGACCGGTGATGGCGGCGCTGGCGGTCGCCCGGTTCACGACGCGCGTGATGAGCCGGTGGGTGAGATTCCTCACCACCACGGCGAGCACGAGGATGAGGACGATCGTGATGACGCTGGCGAGGATGGGAGCCCACGCCCCACCAGGCAGGAAGTCACGAAGGCCCTGGCAGAAGATCGTGTCGCTCTCGCATGCCTTGCTGATGTCGTTGACCACTGAAGCGGGGTCGAACGACGCCGTCGGCGTCTGCGTCGGCGACGGTGTCGGCGTGGCAAGCAGGAACACGAGGTGAATCCCCCTCCGGAAGCGGCTCGGCCGGCAATCTACGGACCAACTACGCCCCAAAAGATTACTGCCGGTCGAGCCGGTCGCCGTCACATCACGCCGGGGAAGACGGGTGCGCCGGGCCCCGGGGCCGCGGGGGGCGGGGCCTGGCGAACCGGTGGCGGACGACTCGGAGGGGACACGCACCCGGAAGCATGTCCCGACCGTTTCCGGGAGGGATCCCCCGACCGTCCCGCGGGCGGACCCGAAGGACGCTTCTCCGCGTACGGCACGCCTCGGGGGAGCCGCTGTGCCGTACGAGATCGTGGTGCGGGCGCACGCCCGCGCGCAGGTGGAGGTGCACGGGTACCGGCGGGGTGCCCAGAGTCGCCGCGAACGGCGGACTCTCCGCACCGGACACCCCGCCGGCCCCGTGGGGCCGCGGTCGGGACGGTGAGCCGTGGTGGCTGCGCCCCACCCGGATCACCGCCATGGTCACTCCCCTACCGCGGCGAGCACGCGCGCGACCTTGGTCGCCGCGCCCGCGGGATCGTCGGCCTGGTGCATGGGTTCGCCCCAGGACCAGCAGTAGTACCAGTCGGGCACGCCAGTGGAGGGCTGGCAGGTGACGTTCTCGGCCAGACTTGTCGCGTTCGGGTTGATCACCCTGACGAAGAGGCGTCCGGAGTGCGTCCGAACCATCCTCGCGAGCAATCCGCGAGCATCGAGCTCGGAAACCAAACGCTCCAGGTGCCCGAAGTCGTCGCCCACCCTCTCCGCCTCCCTCTGGCCGAATCGTTGCTGGTGAGAGAAAGATGACTCATGACCATGGGAGGGGTCAACGAGCCCGGACCCCCCTCCGGGAGTGCCCTTGACCCTCGTGGGTTGGAAGAAACAGTCCTCTGGAGGACGATCCTTATCCGTAACCTTCAAGGGACCATTTTCTTCCTGTCACTAATGGTTCATAGTTTTCTTGAGGCAGAGTGCATCCCTCCCGCTACTCTGCGTCAGTACAGGTGCCTTGCGGCTCAGAGAGAGGGGCCGGGATGTCCGGCAGGCAGCACAGGGAAACGGAGATCGCCAGGCGGATCCGGGCGAAGGGTCTGGCCACCGGCCGCTCGTGCGCTCAGATCGCCGAGGAGATCCATGAGACCTGTGGTCCCCAGTTCGGCACGACGAGGATCAAGGGGCACCGCCTGGCCCATGGCATCGCGCTGGCCGACGTCATCGAACAGGTGCGCGCGTTGTTCGAGCGTGACCAGAAGCCGGCGCCGGGCATCGGCGAGACGCTGCTGTCGGCCTACGAGAGCGGCCTGAAACGGCCCGGACCCGAGTATCTGCACTACCTGTGCACCGTCTACCGCGTCGAGCCGATCTCTCTCGGCTACGACGGCCCGTGCATCTGCGGTCACGGTCACCGCATGCCGGGCCTGCGCAGCACCGGCAGCGCCGACGACGACAGGGCCGAGCTTCCCTCCAGGCCGCGCGACCTGTGGCTCAGCCGGGACGGCGGCGGCACGGCGGGCGGCGGCTCCGCGGAGGAAGACGAGAACGTCCTGCGCAGGACGTTGTTAAACCTTCTGGACAAGGCGAGCACCGGCCCCATCGGCGAGCTGCCGGCCGAGATCCTCGGCGCCGTGGAGGGCATCCGGCGGCGCATGGACGAGACGCTGGTGATGGCCACGGTCTCGCCGGCGATGCTCGACCAGTGGGAGGAGGCCACGCTCAGCTTCGGCCGGCAGTACACCAGCACACCGCCGCTGCGGCTGCTGTGCGACGTGCTGCTGGAGCTGAGCGCGGTGCGCGCCGCCATGTCGCGCCGCCAGCCGACGGACCTGGCCGAGCGATTGTGCAGGATGGCCGCCCAGCTGTCCGGGCTGAGCGGCATGATCATGATCAACATCGGCGACCACAGGCTGGCCAGGGCCTTCTTCCGTACCGGGCGCACCGCCGCCGACGAGACGGGCGACCGCGCGCTGCGCGCGTGGATCACCGCCCGGGAGTCGCTGGTGCCGCTCTACTACGGCGACGCCCGCGAGGCGCTCAACCTCGCCAAGAAGAGCCGCGACCTGGCCGGGGCCACCCCCTGCGTCGCACAGGCCATGGCTCCGGTCGTCGAGGCCCGCGCGCTCGCGCTGCTGGCCGGCAACAACGGCAAGAAGGAAGTGGTCGACCAGGCCAAGCGCGCCCTGCAGAAGGCGCGTGATGCCTTCGCTCACATGAAAGCCCACGAGCGGGAGGATGTTGCCTTCGGCTACACCGAGCGTCAGCTCTACTTCTACCAGGGCGACGTACTCACCAAGCTGGGGCAGACGATCGAGGCCGACATGGTGCTGGAACAGGCATTGGAGAAATACTCCGACCACATCCTCGACCAGACGCTGATCAGGTTTGACAGGGCGCAGTGTCGACTCATCGAAGGCGATATCGACGAGGCGTTGGAGGTCGCCATCGACGCGGCACGCCGGCTCAAGCCCGAGTACCGCACCGACTTCCTCCTCCGGCCCGCCGTCGAGTTCGCCAGGTCAGTGGAGGCCAGCGGAGGCAAGGACCTCCCGGCCCTCCAGGAGTTCTACGAACTCATGGGAATCGGGGGAAATAGAGCATGACCTTGGCCATCCGGCGATACTGCTGGTCTGACCTCGACGCGATCTACTCCCTGCACCAGGTGTGCTTAGCCCAGGTGGGCATCGTGCCAGGCGACGGGGTCTACTACGACGACGACTTCCCCCACATCCACCAGGTCTATCTGGGGTGCGGAGGAGAATTTCTCGTTGGCGAGATCGACGGCCGCGTTATCGCGATGGGCGGCCTGCGCCCGCTCGGCGAGGACACCGTGGAAGTGTGCAGGCTGCGCGTGCACCCCGACTACCAACGGCGTGGGTTCGGAGCGATGATGCTGGAGGCGCTGGAGGAACGGGCGATGCTGCTTGGCTTCTCCAGACTGCGGGGTGATACCACGGTGAGCCAGGGGGCGGCACTCGCCCTCTATGAACGGCAGGGCTGGACGGAGCTGTCCAGGCAGCAGGTGGGCGAGCATATTGTGATCTACGGCGAGAAGACCCTCGCATCCATCCTGGCTCCATGACCCGCGGCGCACGGTCCTTTGCCTGACGTCCTGGGGCCGGGCGCGGACGGCTCGTCACTCCTCCATGCCACCTGACGAGGGTGCCCTGATATCTGGTGCCGGGCGCCTGGAGCAAGCGGACCTTGCGGCCACAAGCCCGAACTCGAACCGAGCCGGCGACCGTGAGATTTGGCTCCTGGGTACCAACCAACAGCTGGAGTGCATCTGACTCGCCGTGCTCAGCTAGATCAGCGCAACATACCCCCGGTCAGCGCACCTCTCAGCAGACATTTGGTCAGCCGTGCCTGCTCGGGCTCCCGCGGCCGTCACCAACTACACAGCCGCTATGCACGCGCGGGCGCGAGAGACGACTAGGGCCTGTACGGAGTTGAGATCAGCGGGATTCGCCTGTGCTTTGGTCTGCGATCGTGTAGGCCATCGACATGGCGCGTGGAGACCTCACTGAC
>NZ_JBSGJX010000025.1:0-131598 GCF_053605785.1 Nonomuraea sp. NPDC003754 | reverse complement strand
GTTTTCCGGCCGGGCGGAGAGTCATAGCGGCAAAGGTCGAGGAAGCGCCGTGTGTCTCCGTTGACCCTTAGGAGGGGCCTGAATAAATTCCGCCCAGCAGCCGGAATGCCGCCTCCGGAGCGGCGGGTCAGCAGGCTCAGCCGGTCTTGATGAAGGTCCAGGCCTGGTACGGGTCGCCGAAGTCGGGCGCCAGCGCCACCCGGGGCGGGAAGATCCGCAGCAGGCTCAGACCGAGACGCATCGGGGTCGCGGGGACGGAGATGACGAACGTGTCGGGTTCCGCCGCCGGGGCCAGCCGCCAGGGGCGGGCCTCAGGCAGCACCAGGGCCAGCTCGTGCATGTCGGGGTCGCCGTCGAAGCTCACGTACAGCTCGGAGTCGGTGGCGCGGATCGTGTGGAAACCGTTGCCGTCGCTGCTCACCTGCCAGGTCTGCCCGTAGCCGGAGTCCGGCGGCAGCAGGCAGAGGTGGCCCCCCGGCCTGGGCTCGAGTGCTGTGAGCTGCTGCTCGGGGGTGAACTCGATCTTGTAGATGCCATCGGAGATGACTGCCACGCGAAGCTCCCTCGCGATCGACCGGCGGCGCCGCCAGGGTCCGCCGGTGGTGAAGGGATCGCCTGAGCGGCGACCCGGACGGGGTGATACCCCCATCGATCACATGGCTCTTACCCAGAGTGGTCAACTCACCGCCAACAGTGAGAGCGTCACTTCGGGGCGGGCGAGGGTCGGGGACGCCTAGGCTGGTAGGGAGTGTCGTCCTCGTGCGGCGGGAGGCCTGTCATGAGGTGGTCACGGGCGCTTCGGCGCGGAACCTGCGCAGGGCTGGCGATGGCCGGCCTGCTGGCCTTCCCCGCCTACACCGCGCCCGCCGGGGCGATGCCCGCGCTCGTGACCGCGGCGGTTCCGGGCCCGTCACGGCGGGCCGACTTCCCCGAGCTGACCCCTGCCGTCGCCGCGCGGCTGGACACCGCGATCCGGCAGGTCATGCGGGAGGCCGGGGTGCCCGGCGTCATCGTCGGGCTGTCAGCGCCCGGCAAGGGGTCGTACGTGCGGGCCTTCGGCGTCGCCGACAAGGCGAGCGGTGTCGCCATGAGCCCGGGCCTGTACATGCGGATCGGCAGCGAGACCAAGACCTTCACCGTCACCGCCCTGCTCCAGCTCGTCGACCGGGGCAAGCTCGGTCTCGACGACCCGATCGCCAGGTACGTGGACGGAGTCCCGAACGGCGACCGCATCACCCTGCGCCACCTGGCGGGCATGCGCAGCGGACTGTTCAACTACACCGAGGACGACGCCTTCGTCAAAGCCTTCCTCGCCGACCCGGAACGGCCCTTCACTCCGCGGCAACTGCTGGCCTACTCCTTCAAGCACCCGGTGCAGTTCCAGCCCGGTGAGACGTTCGCCTACTGCAACACCAACACGATCCTGCTGGGGCTCGTGGTGGAGAAGATCGGCGGACGCCCCCTGCCCGAGTTCGTCGAGACGAACGTCGTGGCGCCGGCCGGCCTGCGCCACACCGTCTTCCCGACCGGTGCCGCCTTCCCGAACCCGCACGCCCACGGCTACACCAGGCAGACCGCCTCGGGCGAGGTCGAGGACGCCACCGACTGGAACCCCTCCTGGGGCTGGGCCGCGGGAGCGATGATCTCCGACCTGCCCGATCTGCGCACGTGGGCCCGCGTGGTGGCCACCGGCACGCTGCTGACGCCCAAGACGCAGGCCGAACGGCTCGCCATGGGCCCGACGGGAATCCCCGGCACCGGCTACGGCCTCGGCATCTTCACCGTGCACGGCTGGGTCGGGCACAACGGCTCGCTGCCCGGCTACGAGTCGTTGACGATCTACCTGCCCGAGGCGCGGGCGACGCTGGTCGCCCTGGTCAACACCGACATCCGGTACGAGGGCGTGGCACCCGGCACCCTCGTCGGGCAGGCCGTCACGCGCGTCGTGACGCCCGACCACGTGTTCGTCCTGCCCGCGTCCCCGGCGTCGCCCGCACCCGCCTCGCCCACGACACCCGCCTCGCCCACGTCGCCGGTATCGCCCACGACACCCGCCTCGCCGGTGAGCCCGCGGCCATCCGCGCCGGCCACCGGCCACGGCGACTGACAGTGACTGACGACGACTGACGACGACCGGCTACGCGCCTCCTGGCGGTTCCGTGACCGGTTCCAGCGGCCAGGTCGCCGGCCAGAAGGCATCACGCCCGGGCTCGGCGAGGACCGTGGTGGCGCCGGTGTCGGTATCGTGCCGGCGGAACTCCATGGTCACGACCAATCCCTCGTCGTCCTCCTCGCCCTCCTCCTCCGGGCCGACGAGGAGGATGCGCACCTGGGCGCGCCCCTCCATCCGCCACCGGAACGCAAGCGGCTCGTCCTCGCCGAAGAGGGCCGAGTACGAGCGCAACAGGCCCGTCCCGTCCGCGGCGAACACCACCTCCTCGCCGACGAGCGCGGCCGCCGTACCCAGGGCCGAGCGCCAGCGCCCGACCGGTCCACGCTCCAGCATCAGCTCACGCCACGCGGATTCCCGCAACGCGCCACCACCCTGCCCGCTCCGTTTGCCTGGAGTCTCTCGCACCGCTCCGGCGGTCCTGACGCAGCATCCCGCCGCTGGACGGACCGGACCCCGGAGGGGCCGTGGCCACCAGACAGCCTCAACCCGGGGCGTCACGGAGCCGGAAGGTGACCGTATGCGCAAGACCGCCAAGGCCCGGCCGCAGCGGGTGCGGACGGCCGACGCGCCGATGGCGGCCTGCGCGCCTGCGCACGATCGTCGGCTCGGGCCGTCCACGATGCCGGACGAGATCAAGCCGGCCGCGGGCTCACGGCTCCTCGCTCAGCTCGATGGCGGCGGCCGGGCAGACGGCGGCGGCCTCCCGCACCGGGGCGTGCTGGTCCTCGCCGGGCTCGGGCTCCAAGAGGACGACGACACCGTCCTCGTCGCGCTGGTCGAACACCTCAGGAGCGATCAGCACGCACTGGCCCGCGCCGCAGCACTTGGCCTCGTCCACGGTCACTTTCATACCTGGTTCCTCTCTTCGGGGCGGTTTCGGCGGTGCCGGGTCACCAGCGGACCGGGACCTCGCGCAGCCCGCCGACCGCCAGCCCTTCCACGCGCTCCAGGTCCTCCACGGGCACGGCGAGCTCCAGGGACGGCAGCCTGCGCAGCAGCACCTCGAGCACGACCTGCAGTTCGGTGCGGGCCAGCGCCTGGCCCAGGCAGGAGTGGGCGCCGGCGCCGAAGGCCAGGTGCGGGTTCGGGCTGCGGCTGAGGTCCATCTCGCCGGCGTCGTCGAAGGCGCTGTCGTCGCGGTTGGCCGCGGCCATGCTGCACACCACGGTGGTGCCGCGGGGCAGGACCGTGCCGCCGACCTCGATCTCGTCGCGCAGGTAGCGCGGCAGGCCGAAGCCGGGGTTGGCGTCGAAGCGCAGCGCCTCCTCCACCGCCGTGCGCACCAGCGACGGGTCGGCCAGCAGCCGCTCCCACCGGCTGCGGTCGGCCAGCAGCATGGAGACCATCTTGCCGATCATGTTGGCGGTGGTCTCGTGGCCGGCGACCAGCAGCCCCATGCCGGTGGCCAGCAGCTGGACGTCGGACAGCCCGCCGTCCTCGGGGCCGCCGGCCGCGATGAGCTCGCTCAGCAGGTCCTCGCCAGGCTGCTGCCGCTTGGCCGCGATGTGTCCGGACATGTACGCGACGAACTCGCCCTGGGCGGCGTCGACCTCGGCCTGGCTGTAGCGGGTGAGGTTCAGCAGGGTGTCGGACCAGTACGAGAACCGGTCCCGGTCGGCGGCCGGCACGCCGAGCATGTCGCAGATCACGTACACGGGCAGCGGGAAGCCGAGGCCTGCCTTGAGGTCACCGGGCCGGCCACGCTCGACCATGTCGTCGATGAGCCGCTCGGCGATCTCCGCCATCGCGGGCCGGAGCGCGGCCATCCGCTTGGCGGTGAACCACTTGCCGACCAGGCGCCGCCAGCGCTGGTGCTCCTCACCTCCGTCGGGGATGACCTGCGCCATCTCGCTGCTGAACAGCCCGCCGTCGTCGTTGGCCGACAGCCGGGCCGCGTCGGGGGCGTTCAGCAGGCGGGTGAAGCGCGGGTCGGCCAGCACCTGCTTGACGTCCTGGTAGCGGGTCAGCAGCGTCGCCTGGTCGCCGCTGGGCAGCTTCACGTGAGCCACCGGACAGCGCCCGCGCAGCTCGGCCCATTCAGCGGGCGGCTCAAGCGCCGCGTGGCTGGGGATCGGGTAGTTCAGGACCTGCTCGTCGAGACTCATTCGGCATCTCCTCTGAACGGATGGTTGACCGCCTGCGGTGGTGCTTCTCGTCGCTGTCACGCGGACACGACGGGCCGGGTGCCCACGGCCTGCTGCCCGGCCTGGTGCGTGGTCGGCTGTACGGCCTGGTGCATGGTCTGCCTCCGCAGGAGGCGGGCCTGCTTGGGCATGTTCCAGCCGAGGACGCCGGTGACCCGGCCGTCCTCGCGGTAGAGGGCGGCGAAGCGGTGCTGCGCCGGGTCGCCTTCGGCGATGGTCAGTTCGGCCGCCGGCGACGGCAGCCCGTGGGCCTGGATCCTGATGTCGTACTGGTCGGTCCAGAAGTAGGGGATCGGCGTGTACGGGTGACCGGCGCCGAGGATGTCGGCCGCCACCACCTGCGCCTGTTCGGTGGCGTTGGTGCGGTTCTCCAGGCGCAGCCGCCTGCCGAGCCCCTCGTGCTCCCAGGCGGCCACGTCCCCGACGGCGTAGACGCCTTCGGCGGCGCGGCAGCGCGAGTCGCACACGACACCGTCGCCGAGGGTGAGCCCGCTGCCGTCCAGCCAGCCGGTCGCCGGGCGGGAGCCGACGGCCACCACGACCGCGTCGGCGGGAAGGAGTTCGCCGGTGGCCAGCCGTACCCCGGTGACCTGTCCGTCGGCGCCGGTGAGCTCTTCGACGGCGGCGCCGAGGCGCAGGTGCACGCCGCGCTCGGTGTGCGCCTGGGCGAGCATCGCGCCGACCTCGTCGCCGAGGTGGTCACCCAGAGGGGTGCGGCCCTTCCCGGCGAGGGTGACGTCCAGTCCCATGGCGCGGGCGGTGGCGGCGATCTCCGAGCCGAGCACCCCCTCGCCCACGACCACGAGCCGCTTGGCGACGGTCAGGTGGCGGCGCAGGGCGAGCGCGTCGTCCAGCGACCGCAGCACGTGCACGCCCGCCAGGCCGTCCTGGCCGGGGAGCCGGCAGGGGCTGAGACCGGTGGCGATCACCAGGGTGTCGCCGCGCAGCACACGGCCCGAAGCGGTGGTGACGGCGCGGGCAGCCGCGTCCAGCGCGATGGCGGGATCGCCCAGCACGAGTTCGGCGTGCAGGGCCTCCAGCTGCGTCTGGTTCCGGAGCCGGGCGCGGGACGGTTCCCACGCCCCGGCCAGGACCTGCTTCGACAGCGGCGGCCGGTCGTAGGGCAGGTGCGGCTCGGCGTCCAGCAGCGTCAGCCGGCCCTGGTGGCCGTGCCGCCGCAGCGCCTCGGCCGTGCTCAGGCCGGCGGCCGACGCGCCGACGATCAGGATGCTCCCGGGCGAGGTCACGAGGCGTCGCCCAGGTGAAGGGCTGTCCGCATGTCATGCGTCCTTTCGGTGGTCCCGTCACGCACATTACCCTACATGTGTAGGTAAACCTGCATGTGTAGGGTGGCGATAGGGTGGGAAGCGTGGCCAGAGACAGCAGCACCCCCACCGGCGACCGGCGCGTGCGCCGCACCCAGACGGCCCTGGCACGCGCGCTGATCCAGCTCGTCGAGGAGCAGGACCTGTCCCGCATCAGCGTCGCCGACGTCGCCGAACACGCCGGAGTGAGCCGCTCGACCTTCTACGACCACTACCGGGACGTCCACGAGCTGGCCGAGGCCGCCTGCACCGCGATGATCGACGGCTTGGTCGAGTCCCTGCCCGCCCCCGGTCCCGACTCGCCCGACCCGGCGCGGGACGCGACCCAGTCGCTGGTGGCGTTCTTCGCCAGCCTCGCCGAGCACGCCGGGCTCTACACCAGCCTGCTGGGGCCGCAGGGCAGCGCGCGCGTCGCCGACCACATCCGCCGCCGCATCACCGCGGCCGTCCACCACCGTGTACGGCAGGCCACCGCCGGCGGCGACCTCCCCGAGCACGCCGACATGCCGCTGGACATCCCGCACGACGTTCCCGCCGCCTTCGCCGCCAGCGCGCTCATCGGCGTGGCCACCGACTGGCTCCGGCGCGGCCGTCCGCTGCCCCCCGCCGAGATGGCCGCCCTGACCTGGCCGTTGCTGAACGCGCTCTACCAGGTAGACACCGGCACGCCCGGCTGAGGCCGGACCCGGCCCCCGGCCGTCGCCCTGCGCCCGCTCCGATGACGCCGACATCGAGGTGCGCGCCGACGGCGATACGGGCGAGCCCGCCAAGCCGCGCGCCATGCGCCTGTGGGAGCGCCTCTCGCGCCAGGCGCCGGAGGCAGGCCCGCCACGCCCGGTCACACCGGCCGGCGAACGGTCACACCCGCCGGCGAACGAGCGGACACGGCGGCGCCGTCGTGAGGGCTAGGCTGGCCGCCGATCACGTCGGAAGACGGGAAGGACGAACACGGATGACGGCCGCCCTCGACGGCATCGACGACATCGACTGGGCCTCCCTCGACCACGCGTACGGCTCGGCGGAGGACCTGCCGCAGACGTTGCGGGACGCGCGCGAGGTCGCGCAGGTGGTGGATCTGGCCGACCTGCGCGAGGTCGTCGGCCTCGTCGAAGCCAGGGCGCGCCGCGCCCGCCTGGCGAAGGCTCGGCGTCGGCGCTGATTCCGTCGGCGGTCGGTGCGGCGTGCCGCTGGTCGGTGGGGACCGAGACGGGTGATCCGTTATCGGAAGGTCGGCGTCAGCGAGGCTTCTCCTTGCACCGTCGTATGGTCTCGATGAACGAGCCCGCTGTCGTGGGGCAGACTTGGATCTCCTGGCCTGTTCGGCTGAAGACTTTACGTTTAGCCAGAGGTTTCTTCAGTGCGACGGGCACGGCGTGGTCCACACCGGTACCCACCTGCAGCTCAGAAGACTCAGGGCAGGCAGGGCGGAGCGATACCCGCACGGTCACGCCGGTCGGTGATTCGATGGCCTCGGCCTGTTCAACCACGGTGCAGATCGTGCCGTCAGACTGCTGGATCCCGCTGGCGTGCAGGGTGAGGGCCCGCCCTCCGGGGGCCACCTCGACTACGGACACTTGCGCGTCGAAGGGTTTGGCTGGCTCCTGTGCGCAGGCTGCAGTCACAACACCGAGGATGAGGATACATCCGGCGCGCTGGAAGGAGGACGGGCTCGCTAGGTTCATTTCTTGTAGATGTCCTTGCCGACGGCCTTCATGACGTCATGAAAATCGGTGAAGGTGTGAATGCACACATCCTTGATCCGTTCCGTCTTGGTGTTGGAACCGCTGGTGATCCCCTTGGCCACGACGGTACCGTCAGGGCGGAAGGTGTATACCGGGCCGCCCGAGTCGCCGCCGATCACACACCTGCCGCGCTTCTTACCCACCTGAACCCAGCGCGTCGTCCCTGTGGACGCGCCGGTGGTGAAGTCTTTCATGTCGACCTTCCATGCGATGTCGGTAACCTTCCATCGGCAGATCTGGCCGGTGCTGAATCCACCAGTGCAGTATTGGTCGTTTTCCTTGGCAGGGATCGAGAAGCGTCCGGTGACATATCGCTTTTCGGTGGAGTTCTCGGCGCCGATGAAGATTTTGGGGTTCGTGCCGCGGATATCCGCGTAGATCAGGCCCAGATCGCCGTAATACGTCGGTTGGCCGGGGAGTATTACCGTGCCCGTTCCGGGTTGCCAGTTGGACCACCGGGCGGGACCTGCGTCCGTGTCGCCGCCTTGCCTGGGAAGGCAGTGGCCGGCTGTCACCACCAGCTTGTCGGTCCCGCTGCCCATCGTGAATCCGGTCGTGCACTCCTTCAGCTTGCCGGGGTTTTCGGTGGTCGCGAAGAACTTGGCCCCACCGTCGACCTTGCCGACGTCGCTCTGCCGGGTTTCGGCGACGGCAGAGCCCATTGTCTGGCCGCTGAGGTGGCCGATGAGGCCGAGGCGTTCAGCCTCCGTTTGCAGCCAGATGGCGACGTTGTAGGTGCCGTACCGATCGGCGAGTGCCTTGCGCAACGCTGGGGAGGCGTCGGTGGACTGCACCACGACGAGGTTACGCTCAGGCCATATGTGGGTGGCGAACAGCTTGGTGCCTGCCGGGATCGTGTCGTCGAGGTCGAGGACCTCATCGACGACGGTATTGAGGGCCTGGTAGCTGTTGGCGACCTCGACGACCGTCGGAGTGATCGAATAGGCGGTCTCCTCGGGAGCCACAAGGCGGGCTTGGGCTACTGCCGATTCGTCGGGGGCAGGAACGCCGGGGATGGTCTCGTCGGCGTCGCCGTTGGCTGTCGCAGTGCCGGTGAGTAGCCGGCCTGCGATGTCTTTTCCGGCCGGTGTCGCCGGCGCCACGACCTTTCCGGTCGCAGGATCGAAGTAAGGCGGCGCCAGGGTGGCGGCGTTGGCTTGGGCCCGGTCGTATGCGCCGTTCAAGGCGTGCGTGTCGGTCGTCGAGACGGGCAGCGAGTCGAGCTTCCACGCCGGGGGGGCGGTGAACACCTCGACGCCGTCGGGTCCGGCGGGGCTTACCACGGTGGGGCCGGGCGCCGGCTGAGCCGTCACGGTGATCTTGGGAGTCAGATCCGGCGAGCCGTACTCGGTGGAGGCCAGCATCCGGTAATCGTCGTCGGAGCCGGTCTCGTCGGGAGCCTGCAGCAGCACGCCGTAGTTGGGTTCGCCTGCCGCCCAGGCCTTGGCGATGTCGATGATCGGCCACTCCAGCGGGCCGATGCCGCAATCCGGGCCGTAGGACTGGGTGATGGTCCTCGCGCCCTCGGCTGTGGAGGACGGCGCCGTGCTCCACGTGAGCGTGGTCGCGTCCCAGCCGCTCGTCACGCGGCGTACCTGAATGCCACTGGCGGTCTCTCCGCATCCGGGGCCGTCGGTGTTGGTCAGTGTCAGCTTGGCGTCCACAACGTCCTGGCCGGCCAGCGCTGTACTGTCGAACCTCAGGTAGGAGCGGTTGAGGACGCCGAAGATGCGGCCTGCCGTGAGCGTGGCCGCGCCTGGGTCTGACGGGGTTCCCGCGTCACTGATGTCCACGTCGCTGTGGGCCCTGGTGTCGACGGTGGCACCGATGGTGATCGGGTACTTCATCTTCGGGTCGGCCAAGAGCGCAGCGTCCGGTTCGACGGTCAGGGCCTGCGCCGTCGTCTTGGCGGAGATCGCACGGTGGCCGGGTGTCGATGAGGATCGTATGGAGACCGGAGTAGACCGTGCGACTTCGCGGCCTTCGTGGTCGACGATGGTGGCGGCGCCGTTCCTGCCTGGCTGGATCGTGAGGTCGCGTGCCTGAAGAGGAAGCGTGAAGGTGGCCTTCTTCGACGGGCGAGTCTTGAGTATGAGTTCCCAGCGGAAGCCGGTGGCCAGCGCTGTGACGACCAGCGACGAGCCGGGCCCCGCCGCACCGTCGTAGGTGGCTTTGCCGCCGGTGACTGTCGGTCGGGCCAGGGTGGTCGGCCAGGTGAAGGTGATCTGCTTGTTGTCCGGGGCCGTTAGCGTCGCCAGTGGTTTGCCGGCGCCGCCAGAGGTGAACTCGACCTGCGTTGCGGTGACCTTGGGGCGCAGTACACCGTCCGCTTCCACGAGTGTCGGGTCGATCCACTGCCAGGCTCCGTCGCGTTGTACACGCACTGGCTGGGTCCATGTTTCGATGGTCAGGCGCCCATCAGGCTGTCGGGTGACGCGGCGGTTCTGGGCCGCGGCGCCGAGCATCTCACCAGGTGGCGGGGTCTGCGTTGCTGTGGACGCTGGGTTCGGGGTCGGGCTCGCGGCCGCAGGTAACTCCTGTGCCGTGGTCAGCGTCGCCACCGTGCTGGCGACAAGGATGACCGAGGACGATCGCCTCACCAGGGTTCTCCTCCAGAAGTTGGTGATCAAGGAGCCTGATCATGGTCTTTCGTGCGTCAATTATTGTCAAGGCTGCTGTAATGAGCGGATTTGATCACGAGCGTCTACCTGCGGGCCGTATTCACCACCTGAGTCCAGATAGATGAGCGCCACGGCGACGTGGCGGCACACGGCGGCGGCTACGGCCGGCAGGCCCGCCAGGACGAGCGGGAGCGCCGGCTGCTCCTGACCGTCCTGGCCGAACTGCCGGCGGCGCGCTCCAGGGCCTGACGCCTGATCATCAGGCGTCAGGCCGCGTGGCCGAGCCGAGGCGTCGCGCGCCTTCGGCGAGATCCTCCAGACCGGCCGCGGCCGCGAAGCTCAGCCTGACGAACTGTCCCGGCGCCTCGGCGGCGAAGAAGTCCTGGCCGGGTTCGACGGCCACGCCGTACCGCCTGCTCACCTCGGCGGCATCGGGGGAGCGGCCGGTCTCGACCCACAGGTGCAGGCCCCCGGCGGGGACGCGGGTGACGCGCCAGCCCGGCACGTGTTCGGCCAGCGCGGCGGCCAGTGCGGCGCAGCGCTCGCGCAGCGCCGCCGACAGCGCGCGGAGGTGCCGGTCCCAGGCGGGCGTGCTGACCAGCTCGATCGTGGCCTCCTGCAGCGGCCGGGCGATGAAGAAGTCGTCGACCAGCCGCATCGCGCGCAACCTGGCCATCACCGGGCCTCTGGCGACGAGCGCGCCGATGCGCAGGCTGGGCGAGGCCGGCTTGGTCAGGGACGTCGTGTACACCACGGTGCCGTCGCGGTCGTCGGCGACCAGCGGGCGGGGGGCTGGTCCGCCGTGGCCGAGCAGGCGGGCGAAGTCGTCCTCCAGGACGAAGGCGCCACTCGCGCGGGCCACCTCGACCACCTGGCGGCGCCGCTCGGGCGACAGGACGGCGCCGGTGGGGTTGTGGAAGGTCGGCTGGCAGTACAGCAGCCGGGCGCCGGTCATGGCGAACGCCTCGGCCAGCAGGTCGGGGCGGATGCCGTCGGCGTCCATCGGCACCGGCACCGGTCGCAGGCCGGCGGCCCTGGCGGCGCTCAGGGCTCCTGGGTAGGTGGGCGACTCCACCAGGACCGGGCTGCCCGGCGGGGCGATGGCGCGGAACGCCATCGACAACGCGCCCTGGCCGCCGCCGGTGACGAGCACGTCTTCGGGGTCGGCGGCGGCCAGGCGGGCGAAGACGGCGCGCAGCGGCGCCAGCCCCTCGGCGGGGGCGCGGTCCCAGGCGTCGGGACGGCGGGAGGCCCTGGCCAGCGCGGCGGCGAGCGGCCTGGTCGGCTGGAGCGAGCGGTGCAGGTAGCCGCCCGACATCGTGATCGCGCCGGGCGGCGGCGGGCCGAGCAGGTGGCTCACCCGCGCGGTGTCCACGCTGCGGTCGCCCAGCGCCACCGCCTGCCAGGAGGTGTCGGCGGGTGCCGTACCGGAGGGGGCCCGCCGCTGGGCGACGAAGGTGCCGCTGCCCGGGCGGGTCACCACGGTGCCCTCGGCCGCCAGGAGCGCGAAGGCGCGGGTCACCGTCACCGGGCTCACCCCGTGGCGGCGCACCAGTTCGCGAGCGCTGGGCAGCCGGTCGCCGGGGGCGAGCCCGTCGATCTCCGCGCGGAGGCTCACGACAAGCCGCTCAGTAATGCTACTCTCGGACATGAGAGACAAGAGTAACGCTTTCCCCTTCAGTGGTGAAGCGCTGCAGGCGCTCCGGGCCGACGCCCCCGGCTGCGAGCAGGTCATCCACTTCAACAACGCCGGCTGCGGCCTGCTCCCCACGCCGGCGCTCGAGGCGATGGTCGACCACCTGAAGCTCGAGGCGGCCATCGGCGGCTACGAGGCCTCCGCCGCCCGCGCCGCCCAGGTGCGCGACTTCTACGGTTCGATCGCCGACCTGATCGGCTGCCGGCCGGAGAACGTCGCCTTCGCGGGCAGCGCCACCCACGCCTACAGCAAGGCCCTGTCGGCCATCCCCTTCGAGCCCGGCGACGTCATCCTGACCACGCGCAACGACTTCATCTCCAACCAGATCGCCTTCATGGCGCTGCGCAGGCGGTTCGGCGTGGAGATCGCGCACGCGCCCGACCATCCCGACGGCGGCGGCGTGGACGTGGCGGCGATGGCCGCGATGATGCGTGCCAGGCGGCCACGGCTGGTCGCCGCGACCCATGTGCCCACCAACTCCGGCCTGGTCCAGCCGGTCGCGGAGATCGGCGGGCACTGCCGCGAGCTCGACCTGCTCTACCTGGTGGACGCCTGCCAGTCGGTCGGCCAGTACCCCGTCGATGTCGAGGAGATCGGCTGTGACCTGCTCACTGCGACGTGCCGCAAGTTCCTTCGCGGGCCGCGCGGCTCCGGTTTCCTGTACGTCTCCGACCGCGTGCTCGCACAGGGGTACGAACCGCTGTTCATCGACATGTACGGCGCGCGGTGGACAGCCGCCGACCGCTACGAGCCCGTGGACGGCGCCGCGCGTTTCGAGGAGTGGGAGTTCCCCTACTCGACGGTGCTCGGCTGCGCGGCGGCCGTCCGCTACGCCCTGGGGGTAGGCCTGGAGCGCATCTCCCTGCGCACCCCGGCGCTCGCCTCCCGCCTGCGCGACCGGCTGGCCGCCGTCCCGGGCGTACGCGTGCTGGACCGTGGCCGGGAGCTGGCGGCGCTGGTCACCTTCGAGGTCGAGGGGTGGCGGCCCCAGCCGTTCAAGGCGGCGATGGACGCCCGCGGCATCAACTCGGCTCTCAGCTTCCGCGAGTTCGCCCAGTACGACTTCGCCGACAAGGACGTGGAGTGGGCGCTGCGCCTGTCGCCGCATTACTACAACACCGAGGAGGAGGTCGACCGGGTGGCCGACACGGTCGCCGGGCTGGCGAAGGACGGTGCGCGGTGAGCTCGGCCCTGTGGCGCAACCACGACTTCCTGCGCTTCTGGTTCGGCGAGACGGTCTCCCTGCTCGGCACGCAGGTGACGAACCTCGCCCTCCCGCTGACCGCGATCCACGCCTTCCACGCCACCGACGAGCAGGTGGGCCTGCTGCGCTTCCTGCAACTCGTCCCCTACCTCGGCCTGGCGCTGATCTTCGGGGTGTGGGTCGACCGGGCCCGGCGCCGCCGGGTGATGCTCGGCGCCAACATCACCCGGATGGCGCTGCTCGGCCTGATCCCCGCCCTGTACGGCCTGCATCTGCTGGACCTGGGCGTGTTACTGGTCATCGCCTGCGCCGTCGGCGTCGCCTCGGTGCTGTTCGACGTGAGCTGGATGTCCTACGTGCCCACGCTGGTCCGGGATCCGAAACACTACGTGGAGGCCAGTGCCAGGATGGGTGTCAGCTCGTCCGCGGCGGAGGTCGCCGGTCCCGGCCTGGCGGGCGTGCTGGTCGGCGCGCTGACGGCGCCGGTGGCGCTGGTGGTGGACGCGTGCAGCTACCTGGCCTCGGTGATCTCCCTGCTGCTGATCCGTACCAGGGAACCTCGCCCGGCGCCGCGGGAACGCCACCTCGGCAGGGAGCTGCGCGAGGGGCTGCGCTGGGTGCTGGCCGACCCCGTCCTGCGCTGGCTGGCGATCGTCGGGTTCTGCTGCAACTTCTCGATGGTCACCGTGTGGACCATGTTCCTGCTGTACGGCACGCGCGAGGCGGGGCTGGAGCCCGCCACGCTGGGCGGCATCCTGGCCACGGCGTCCGTGGGCGGGCTCGTCGGCTCGCTGATCTCCCGCAAGGTGATCAGCCGATTCCCCGTCGGCCGGGTCTACCTCGCCGCCCAGTCGGCCCTGCTGCTCGGGCCCACGCTGGTCGTCGTGGCCGCCGGGCCCCCGCCGGTGATGACGGCGCTGTTCACGCTGTCCTTCTTCACCACCTACCTGGGGCTCGGCGTCGCCGGGGTCATCATCGTCAGCCTGCGGCAGACCGTCACCCCTCCCTCGATGATGGGCCGGATGACCGCGGTGTTCCGCACGCTGCTGTTCGGCGGCGGCGCGCTGGGCGGCCTGTGCGCGGGCCTGCTCGCCGGGGCGGTCGGCGCGCATGCCGCTCTGGCGGTGGCCGCCGCCGCCTCGGCCGCCGTGGTCGTCGGCCTGTTCGTCTCGCCGGTGAGCCGGCTGCGCGAGATGCCGGCGCCCACGCCGGACCCGGTGGACACCCGGCCGGGCGACCGGCCGGCGCTCGCGTAGCGCGAACCTCTGCCACCCCGCCGTTCTCCGGGCCGGCTTCCGGAGGGTGCGGGGTCGGCTGGGGCGCCCGTCACGCCAGGTCCGGGGTTGCTCCCGACCGGTCCTTCTTCCGTGCCGCCACGACGATGAGGATCCCGGAGACGGTCCCGGCGAAGAACGGGGACGGAACGAGAAGGACGCCGCCCAGCAGGCACCACGTCGCGATGCCCCAGCCGATTCCGGCGGGCACCGCCACCCCGCGTCCGGCGAGGTGCCACGTCAGGCAACCCAAGACGATCAGCGGCACCGCGAAGCCTCCCGGACCGGCCCAGAAGGTGACCTTGCTCTGCAGGGACTCCACCGTCGGAACGGCGCCCCCCTCCGCGAGGACGAGCGGGACGGCCGCCCACAGCCCCCGGTCCACCCAGCCGGTGACGTCCTGCCAGGCCATGAGCGCCAGCAAGAACAGATGCCCCGTTCCCAGCACGAGCATGATCGCGCTCGCCCAGCGGAGCAGCCGCTTCCTGGAGTTCATCATGATGTCCCTTCTTCGTACCCGGCCCCCGCGCGGTCGCGGTCGCGCCAGGCTCGCTCCCATTGCCGGGTCATAGCCGGGTAGACGATGAGGTAGCGGAACGGCGCGATGGCGGCCATGTACAGCCGCCCGAACCACCCGTTGGGCTTGACGAGGACGGTCATCCGCAGCTCGTGGTCGCGGCCGGCTCCTTGGACCCAGCCGAGATGCATCACGGTGTGCACGGTCTTGTTCGCCAGCTCGCGAGCGGCCTCCATGTCGAGCTCGTAGACCGCTTTGAGGGGCATGCGGTCGTCGTCCGGGCCGCGGGGGGCGTCGCGGATGTCGGCGGGCAGGCGGTCGCGGAGCGAGGCGACCCGCGCACCGACGCCCGCTGAGGGGTCGTCCCAGCCGAACAGGGCGCCGAGCTTCCACCGGAGGGCGAACAGGAACCGCACCGGCCCGGTCTGTCCCGCGATCCCGCCGAACGTCCGCATCGCCGCCAGCATCGCCGGGAAGTCGTCAGGCCCGGCTCCGGGGGTGCGGAACGACCACACGTCCTCGATCGAGAAGTCACCCGCGAGTTCGTGGATACGCCACGGGAGGGAGGCGTGCGCGGTCTTCGGCAGCCTCACGAGAGCGCTCTTGCGGCCATCATGGCCATCAGCGTCATCTGGTCCAGGACAGGTGTGGCGGTGGGGTCGAGTTCGCGGTAGCGGCGGTGAAGGTTGACCACGATCCGCTCGGCGTCCAGCCAGGTGGCGTACTCGGCCAGGTCCACCGCCTCGACCGCCTCGGCGAAGGACAGTCCGCGGGCGTGGGCGGCGTCCGCCTGCTCGACCACGTGGGTGAGGTAGCCGCGCACCGCGCGGATCCCGTCGGGGTCGGTGACCGGGCCGTGGCCGGGGACGATCGTGTCGGCGCCGGTGGCGATCATCCGGTCGCAGGCGGCGATCCAGTTGGCGATCGGGCCGCTCCACACGATCGGGGTGCAGCCGACGAACAGCAGGTCGCCCGCGAAGAGCACGCCCGCGTCCGGCACGTGCACGACGGAGTCGGCGGCGGTGTGGGCGGGGCCGAGGTTCAGCACGCGCACCTCGCGGCCGCCGATGTCCAGGGTGAGCTCCCGGTCATAGGTCAGGTCGGGCAGCCGCAGGCGGATGCCGCTGAAGTCGAAGGCGCCGAAGCGCTCGCGGAAGTAGGGGGTCGCCGGGCCGATGTCCACGACCTGGGCGGCGGTCAGCATCTCGGGGGGCATCTCGTGCCGCATCTCCGTGCAGGTGGCCTCGGCGGCGATGATCTGGACGCGCTCGCCCAGCAGCTGGTTGCCGTGGGTGTGGTCGCCGTTGGAGTGGCTGATGACGGCGTGGGTGAGCGGGTGCCGATCGGTGATAGGGCGCATGGCGTCGAGCATCTCGGCGGTCAGCGGCAGGTCGAACAGGGTGTCGACCAGGAGGGAGGCGCCCTCGCCCGCGACCAGTCCCGCGTTGCTCCAGCCGTACCCGCCGTCGGGCAGCAGCCAGGCCCACACGCCCGCGCCCACCTCGTGCAGCCCGCGCGTGTAGGGCAGCCTCGACGGGGCGCGGTTGACGCGCGGGGGTGAAGGCCGCCGGTCGGGGTTGTGCCGGGGCGCCAGCGGGTGCGGAACGGCGGACGCGCGGACGGTCTGGCGCGTACGGCCCAGCCCCTCGACGACCAGCTCGACGACGTCGCCGTCCCGCAACCAGCCGGGGAAGGCGGCCGGATCGGCGAGGGACAGGTGCTCGATGAGGCAGCAGCCGGGGACCGTGCCCGAGCCGAACACGTCTCCGGGCACCAGGTCCACGCCGCGAGAGGCGTAGGAGACGACCTCGCCGAAGCTCCAGTCCATGGCGTCGGTACGGCCCGAGCCGATGGTCCTGCCGTTGACGGTGGCCTCGACCCGCAGGGCGAGCCTGCCGTCGCGGCGGTAGGGCTCGAGCTCGTCGGGGGTGACCAGGAACGGGCCGAGCGTGGTCGCGCCGTCCTTGCCCTTGGCCTGGCCGATCGCCAGCGGCGTCTCGCGCAGCTGCAGATCGCGTGCCGACCAGTCGTTGTAGATGGTGTAGCCGATGATGTGCTCCTCGGCCTGCTCAGGCGTGAGGTCTCGGCCGCCCGGCCCGATGACCGCGGCGATCTCCAGTTCGAAGTCGAACCAGGCGCTGCCGGGGGAGATCGTCACGTCGTCGTACGGGCCGGTGATGGTCGAGGGGCAGGCGAAGTAGAAGGCCGGGATCTGGTACCAGGTGTCCTTGAGCGTGCGCGGCTGACCGGCGGCCTGCTGGCAGTTGCGCATGTGGTCCAGGAAGCACAGGCAGTCGCGGACCGAGGGCGGGCGCGGGATCGGGGCGCGCAACCTGGCCTCGGCCAGCGGAACCGTCCGCGCCTGTGAGGCCAACGCCGCTTCCCCTGCCGCGCGCAGCGCTTCCGCGCCCTGGCCGATGAGCTCGATCAGGCTGACGCCCGGCGCGACAGGGTGGATCCGATCCTCGCCGATCACCCCGGCGCGGTCTCCGGCGTCCGTCGCATAGGTCACCCAACGCATGAGAACCTCCTCAGTTCTATGTTGGTTGACATAGGCTATACCTGCAGACATTTGCTCTGCCATCCGGCATGGCAGGGTCGTCCGTCTGCCGGGCCCCCTGCCTCCGTCAGTAGGCGGTCAGGTCGCCGTACCTCCGCAGGGTGCCGACCAGGTCGCCCGGCTCGCCGCGGAGCGTCGCGTCCAGGAAGGCGACGGTGGTCGCCACGGTGACGCGCGGGCCGCCGGCGCGGCCGAAAGAGCCGACGAGCGAGGGCAGGGGCGGCAGGTACAGCGGGGAGTCGGTGAAGGTGAGGTGCGCCGAGCCGGGGACGGTGAGCCGGTAGCTCGGCGCCGTGCTCAGCTGGAGCACCTGCGCGAGGCGGGAGAGGTAGTCCGCCTCCTCGCCCGGCACGATCTCGTGGGTGAGCGCGAGCACGGGCTGGTCGAACGGGCGCGGAGCGGGGTCGCGGGGGAAACCGTCCAGGACGATGACGGCCGCGAAACGCGAGTCCTGGCGCGCGGCCTGCAGGGCGGCGGCACCGCCGAGAGAGTGGCCGGTCGCCGCGACCCGCCGGGTGTCCAGCCGTCCGGTCAGCGGGCCCGGGATCTCGCCGCGGTGCAGGCGGCCCAGCTGGGTGAGGACGAAGCTGAGGTCGCCGGCCCGGACCGCCGTCCACCCGGCGGCCCGCCTCGTGTCCTCCGCGTCGTCGCCGGTCGCCTTGACCCGGGTGCGGACCGTCCGGCCGTCGTCCAGGGTGACGACGGCCGAGTCGTAGGGGTGGTCGATGGCCGCGACGACGTACCCGCGGCTGGCCAGTTCCTCGGCCCAGGCGGTGTTCTGGGTGCGCACGCCGCCCAGCCCGGGGGAGAACAGCACGACGGGGAACCGCCCGCCCTTGTCGGCCACCGGGGCGTCGGGCGTCGAGCGCGCGTACGCGCGCACCGCCTCGTCCAGCATGAAGCCGGGCACACCGAGGTAGTCCGCCGTGCCGTTGGCGACGAGGCGCGCCTCCTGCTCGGTGCGGCCGAGGTATCGCGCGCGCCGGGCTCCCTCGGGATTGCCGCGCGCGGGATACCAGAGCTGCACCACGACGGTGCGCCGGTCGTCGGGCGCGGCCGTGGCGATCTCGTCGCGGTCGGGATCGGTCCACTGGATGACGGTGGTGCCGACCCCGTACGCCCCCGACGGTTCGGGGAACACGGGCAGGGGGAGCGCCCACGCCGCCCCCGCCCCGCCGACGATCAGGGCCAGGCAGGCCGCCGACCCCGGCAGTGCCATCCACCACCGGGCCCGCCACGCGGGCCGCTCGGCACGCCGTCTCAGCAGAGGGAGCGCGGGCAACGCGAGCGCCATGGCCCCGCCGGCGAGGACGGGGAGGAGCTGCCAGCGGATCCCCAGCACCGCCAGGACCGCCGCGGACAGCGCGAGCGCCCCGCCGGCGACCGTCCTGACCGGCCGGCGCGCGCCGGGCGGGAGCCAGCGGGCCAGCGCCAGCATGACGGCGGCCACCAGGGCAAGGAGTTCCACGAGCGACAGCCCGAGAATCGTCACAGACATGTGATCATTCTTGGCGCGCCACCCCTGCCCGGCATCGGCTCGAGGGCCCAGACCCGTGTGCCACTCCGGTATGACCCCCGGGGGGCGGGTGCGATCGGGGTCGCACCCGAGCCCGGCCGCCGCCGGCGGTCAGGGACTGTGGGCGGGCACCGCCACCGGGGCGGCCAGCTCCCGGTAGCGGCCGGAGTGGAAGACCAGCGGGTCCCCTCCGGCCCGCTGGTAGCGCTCCACCTCGCCGACGAAGATGTGATGGTCGCCCCCGCTGAAGGTGTGCACCGTACGGCAGGCGAATCCGGCCAGCGTGCCGGCCAGCATCGGCAGCGGGTGGTCGAGCAGGTCCACCCCGGCGAACTTGTCCGGCGCGGGCGCGGCGAAGCGCCGGGACAGCTCACCCTGCCCCGCGGCCAGGACGTTGACCGCGAAGCGCCCGGCCCGCAGGAACAGCGGCGCGCTGGGGGCGCGGTCCGACAGGCACCACAGCACCAGCGGCGGGTCGAGCGAGACCGACGTGAAGGAGTTGACCGTCACCCCCGCGCGCTGGCCGCCGGCCGCCGTGGTGACCACCGCCACCCCGGTGGCGAACTGCCCGAAGGCGTCACGTAGCGACCTCATGCCGCCACCCGGTCGAGATAGGCCTGGGCGAGGGCGCCGTCCATGAACCACTCGGCGTAGTCGGCCGGGTCGTCGAAGCCGTTGACGAAGCGGGAGGCGATCGCCGGGAACCGGCCGGCCGCGCCCAGCAGCGCCAGATGATGCGGTTCGGCCGGGGCGAGCAGGGCGTTGGTCCAGGCGGTGACATGCTGCGCCTGCGCCCAGAACCGGTCGAAGGTCTGCTGCATCCACGCGGCGTCGAACGGCCGGTCGCCGCGCTCCAGGATGGCCTGGAGGTAGACGGCCGCGCACTTGGCGGCGTTGTTGCTGCCCTGCCCGGTGATCGGGTCGTTGAGCACGACCACGTCGGCCACGCCCAGCACCGGCGCGCCCGAGGGCAGGAAGGCGACGGGGTGACGCACCGTGGGGGCGAAGCGGCCGGTCAGCACCGCGTTGGCGTCGGTGAGCTCGATCCCGTCGCAGCGTGCGGCCTCCCAGGGAAAGAAGTCCGACAGGATCCGGCGGGCCTGGTCCAGGTGCGCGCCGGGGCCGTCCAGGCCGCCCCAGCAGTCCATCGGGCCGCCGGGCGTGCCCTCGAACACCATGATCTCGCAGGGGCCGGTGTGGGTCAGCGCGGGGAAGACGAAGTACTCGCCGACGCCGGGCATGAGGTTGAAGCAGACGGCCGAGTGCTCGGGGCGCGGCCGCAGGCCGTTGACGTAGAGGAGCGCGAGGGCGCGCTGCGGGCTGCCGTACGGCGAGCGGGCCGCGTCCCGCCGGAAGAGCGAGGCGATCTGCCCCTTGCCGGCGGCGACCAGGACCAGATCGTGCTGCGCGGCGTAGCCCTCGAGGTCCTCGGCGCCGGCGTCGTGGATGACGACCTTGCCGCCGAGCCGTTCCACCTCGGCGAGCCAGGCCGGCATCTTCATCCGCTGGTCGACCGAGACCGCCGGGGTGTGCAGGCGGGCGGCCCAGTCGATCGCCTTGCCGCCCTCGGGGCCGGGCACCGACAGCTCGATGCCCTCGACGGGCGGGCAGGTGCCCGCCCACCAGTCCAGGCCGAGGGCGCGCTCGTGCGCCTGGGCGGTGCCGAACATGGCCTGGCCGGACATCACCCGGCCGTCCCGGAGGGACTCGGCGGTGCGGTTGGACACGACGGTGACGTCGTAGCCGTTCTGGAGGAGGCCGAGGGCCAGGTGCAGGCCGGCCTGTCCGGCGCCGACGACGAGAATGCTGCGCATGGTGGGTGTCCCCTCTGTCAGGTGGTGGTTGTCGATCGGCGCCTGATCCGACGGTATGGCAGGCCCCGCCGGCCGGGCCATCCGCTGAGCGCGGATCTCATCCACCTGGCGCGAAGCGCAGCGTCTCCGAAGGGCTCCGCCCGAACTTCCGGCGATACAGCGCGGCGAACCGCCCCTGGTGCAGGAAGCCCCAGCGGGCCGCCACCGTCGTGACCGTGACCCGCGCCGGGTCCCCGGCCGCGAGCTCGTCGTGCACCCGCGTCAGCCGTACCTGCCTGAGATGGGCCATCGGGGTGAGCCCGAGATGGGCGCGGAAACCCTCCTGGAGCGAGCGGCTGCTGACCGCGACCGCCCTGGCGACGTCGTCCGTGGTGAGCGGGAGATGGGCGTGTCCCTCGATGAACTCCACGGCCCTGCGCACCACCTTCGGCACCGCGGGCCGGCGGGGGGCGCTCAGCCGTTCCAGGTAGTTGGACGGCTGCATGGTCAGCAGCGAGGTGATCAGCGCGTTCTCCAGATGCGCGACGGCCAGCGGCTGGACGGCCAGCCCGTCGTCGTGCTCGGCCTCCCGGACGATCAGGTCGATCATGCCTCGCCAAGCCCGGGCCCAGCCCGCGGCCATGTCCACCCCGAGATCGAAGATGACCGGCTGGTCGAGCGGCTCGCCCAGCATCTGCTCCAGCGAACGCTCGATCGCGGTGCGCTCGAACTTGACCAGCAGCTGGGGGCAGCCCGCCGCCCAGCGCATGTCGAGGTGGCGCTCCGGCGAGGGCAGCGCGGCCGTGGCCGGGGTGGAGACGATCTCCTGGTCGCCGCCCCTGATCAGGCTGCGGCCGGCGAGGGGGAGCATGGCCAGGAAGAACGTGCCCAGGTCGCCCGGCTCGATGCGGACGTCGGCCCCGTAGTCGAGGTAGCTGACGCGGACCGAGCCGAACTGGACGGAGTTGAACCAGGCCGACAGCGGGGCGCTGTCTCCCGCCAGGTCCAGTCGGTGCGCGCAGAACACCTTGGCCACCTCGTCGCGGACCTCGTCGAGGTCGGTGCTGGCGAAGATCGGTCGGTTGCTGAGAAGCACAGCCGATGGTCCCCGGGCCAGGCGCCGGCGTTCCAGGTAAAACGACGCACACGGGCCGGGCGGTTCCGCGACTTTCAGGAGGCGTTCGCCCGGAAGGAGGACCGGTAGGACTGCGGCGTGGCCGGCGACCCCGATCAGTCCCGCCGGTGAGTGACCCGCGTAGTTCCGCACGATGATGACAGGCGACTGTCCGCCCGTCCGTCATACGCCAAGGGCCGATTACAGTTGCCACACGTGATGATGAAAGGGGCGGCGGGAGGCTGATGCCGGATTTCGTCGTCGGCCGTGGCTACGCCTTCTACCAGGGTCCGTCGGTGGACAGTTCTCTGCACCGGCACGCCGCCTTTCAGATCGTCGTCGCCGCCGTGGGCGAGGCGGCCATGGCGGACGCCGACGGCGTCCGTCATCAGGCGCCCGCGCTCGTCGTGCCGCCCATGGTGCGGCATCGGATGCTCGCGACGGGCGACCTTCGGGTGTTCTTCGTCGAACCCCACTGCGCGATGGCCGACCGGCTGCGCCGGCGTTACGGTCCCGGGATCACCGGCGTACCCGAACTGCGCCATCTCGACGAGAGCGACGTTCGCCACGCCGGCGCCCGGCCGGCCGGCGAACTTGATCCCCGTCTGCTCGCGGCCATGACGGCGCTGGCGGACGGGTCGGTCCCGCTGGCGGATGTGGCCGCGACAGTCGGCCTGTCTCGCCAACGTCTGCGCTCCTTGGCGAGCAGCCAGCTGGGCATGCCTCTGGCGCGCTGGCGTGCCTGGTATCGGCTGCGCACAGCGGTCGAGGCGTTGCGGAACGGGGAGTCGCCGGCCGGCGCCGCGATGACGAGCGGCTTCGCCGACCAGGCGCACCTGACGCGCTGGATGCGCGAGATGATGGGGCTGACCCCGAAGGTGGTGAACCCGCTGCTGCGCTCCTCAGGGGCGGAACGCGACGTACACCGAGATCGAACCCGTGAGTGTCGAGACGACCTCGGCCTCTCTCACGTCACGGAAGCCGGCCTGGGCGATCAGGTGCGGCAGGATGCCCTTGGCGTTGGGCCGGGTGTCCTCGAATCCGTCCGCGAGTTGCACCAGCCGGAATCCCAGCCGCATCAGCCCGGTGCGCTGTAGCCCGTAGTCGGCGATGACCAGCTTTCCGCCGGGCCGCACCACCGCGTACATCGACGCGAGGATGGCCCGTTTCATGGCGAGCGGACATTGGTGGAGCACCAGGCTGGACACCACCGTGTCCGCGACGCTGGTCCCAAGGAGTTCCGGCAGCGCGTCGCCCATGCCGATCTTCCATTCGACCGCCGCGTCGGAGGCCTCGGCCTTGCGTCGTGCCACCGCGATCACGTCAGGGTCCGGGTCCACGGCGATGACCCGTGCGCGCGGCTCGATCCGGTTCAGCAACAGCTCCGTCGAACCGGTGCCGCAGCCCACGTCGACGATGACCTCCTCCGGTCGCGGCGCGACGTACATGACCATCAGCGTGCGCCACAGCCGTTCGCGGGTCACCGCGACGATCGGATCGTAGAAGCGCGTGGGCGCCATGCGTCCCAGAGCGGGAGTGAAGGTGTTTCCGGTCATGCCCGTAGTCTCGGCGGCACGGCACGCCGCGGTCTTGAACGAAACGCTCAGGTCGGCCCGCACCGGCCTCGATCGTCTTCGACGGCCCTCGCGGGTAACACCGGTGGCCGGGTGCGCCAGGTGTGGATGTACGACGCGATCGGCCCGTCACGGTGCCCCTTCCGTGGTTGGATCCGGCGCGAACGGCGGTGGACACGGCCGAGTGGGATGCCCGCTCGGCTCAGGAGCCGAGCGCGTGCCCTGTCGTTGCGTCGATGTGGTCGGGAATCTCGGCAGGACGGTCGCCGACCGTCGGTGTCCCGGCGGGCTCGAACCATGAGGATCGCGGCTCCGGCGGGAGCGGACGGCTTGTGCTCCGTGCCGCGGGAGACGGTGAACACCGCGACGCGCGTGACGATGCGGGGGCTCCACAGGGCGTCGAAGGAGGCCAGGGCCTTGCCGAGGGCGATGGGTTCGTTGTTCACGGCTGAATCCTGGCCCATGGGGTGCGACCGGCGTGAGTGCTGGACGCCGCGCTCACGGTGTCCGACCTCGCAGCGCGTGCCTCGGTCAGCCCGGCGACACTGCATCGCCGCTTCCAGGCACAGCTGGGCACCACACCGCTGCAGTGGCTCACAGGGGAGCGGCTTGCGTTGGCGTGCCGGCTGATCGAGCGGGGCGAGTCGCGCTTCGAGATGGTCGCACGGCACAGTGGGCTGGGCACCGCCGCCAATCCGCGTGCGCTGATGCGCCGCAGGACCGGGCTCACTCCCTTGGAGTACCGGCACCGGTTCGGCCCCGGGACAGGCCAGGGACCGGCCGCGCCCGCCTAGTGCTGTGGTGCCACCGTTTCCCGGCCGATCGCGCCCGCCCCCGCTCGACCGGGGCGGACGTTCTTGTTGTGGTGGAAGGCGTTGTCGGGGTCGTACGTGGCCTTGACCTCGGCGAGCCGCACGATGTGATCGCCGTAGGCCTCGTGGACGCGACCGGCGTCGTCGTCGGAATCGAGGAAGTTGACGTAGACGCCGCCGGCCCGATGCGGTCGAAGGGCCGCGAGGAACCTTCGGGCCCAGGCGGTCTCGGCCGCGGCGTGCTCGCCGGACTCGTCCGGGAGCCACACGGCGTCGATGATGATGTTGTGGGCCACGTCGCGACCGGCGTAGGCGGTGGCGTCGCCGGGCACTCGGGCGACGGCGCCGCCCAGGTGGAACATCGCCGCGTAGGTCCTGGGTGAGCCGGCGGCGTAGGCGTGATCGGCGATGGCGTCGACGGCTCCGTCGGACAGGCCCGATAGGTTCGTGGACTTCCAGTAGTAGTGCCATCCGTGCGGGACGGTGTCGTCCAGGCCGCTCTGGTGGGCCACGTAGGGGGTGGGGTCGAGCAGGTCCACGAGGGGCGTCCCGAACCGCCGCAGGGCCCGCACCGCACGTTCGCCGTCGTCGACGCCGCCGGCGTAGCAGCAGGCGACGGCGATGGCCGGCCGATGGTGCAGGTGCTCGGGGATGGTCGGCAGTGGAGGGACGGTGCCGAGCCTGACCACGCTGCCGAGCTCGTCGGGCGCCGCGGCGGCGAAGTCCCGGTAGAAGCGCAGCACGTCGGTGGTGTCCTCGGCCGCCCAGAAGACCGGTCCGGCCAGCACGGTCGGTCCGACGGGGTGCAGCGCGAACCTGAACGAGGTGACGACGCCGAAGTTGCCGCCGCCGCCTCGCAGCGCCCAGAACAGATCGGGGTGTTCGTCGGCGGACGCCTGGACGATGCCGCCTTCGGCGGTGACCACCTCGGCGGCCAGCAGGTTGTCGACGGTGAGCCCGTGCTTGCGCATGAGGAAGCCGATGCCCCCGCCGAGGGCGAGCCCGGCGACCCCGGTGTGGCTCACGATGCCGCCGGTGGTGGCCAGACCGTGGGTCTGCGTCTCGTGGTCGACGTCGCCCCACAGCGCGCCGCCCTGGACCCAGGCCGTACGGCCGGCAGGGTCGACCCGCACGGCTCGCATCGGCGAGAGGTCGATGACGATGCCGTCGTCGCACACGGCGGTGCCGGCGACGTTGTGGCCCCCGCCGCGTACGGCGATCTCCAGGTCGTGGTCGCGGGCGAAGCGCACGGCCGCGGCCACGTCGGCGGTCCCGCCGCATCGGGCGATCAGCCGGGGGCGCCGGTCGACGGCACCGTTCCACACGGCCCGGGCGGTGTCGTAGCCGGCGTGCTCAGCGGTGATCAGCCGGCCTCGGAATCCGTCGATCTCCATCGCGGTCGCCTCCTGATCGCGTGCCGATGGGTTCGGTGTCGTCAGCGGTCCTCCGCTCTCGACGGTCCCATCGCAGCACCGTGGGCCGCGGCCGTGAAGTCAACAATCTGGACTTCACACTCGAAATCGGGCGTTCGACACTGGTGTCATGCGGACGTACGGCCAGTACTGCCCCATCGCCCGTGGCGCCGAGATCTTCGCCGAGCGCTGGACGCCACTGATCATCCGCAACCTGCACCTGGGCTGCGGAAACTTCAGCGAGATCCTCGAGGGCGCGCCGGGGCTGTCCCGCACCCTGCTCTCGCAGCGGCTCAAGCAGCTCGAACGGCTCGGCATCGTCGAGTCGGCGCCCAAGCCCGACGGGCGCGGGCGCCACTACGAGCTCACCCAAGCGGGTCACGACCTCTTCAAGGTCTGCGCGTCGCTCGGCGAATGGGGTGCCGCCTGGCTTGAGATCGCCCCCGAGCACCTCGACCCCTTCGTGGCTCTGTGGTCGATGTGCAACGCGCTCCGCCGCGACCTGCTCCCGCACCGACGCGTCGTCATCCGCTTCGACTTCACCGGCCGCCGGCGCCGCGAGCGGTTCTGGCTGCTGATCGAGCACGGAGACACCGAGATCTGCAAGGAGTACCCCGGCCTCGACGAGGACCTCTACGTCACGGCGGAAGCCGAAGCCTTCGTCAAATGGCATGCCGGCCAGCTCACCTGGGCCGAAGCCACCGCCGACCGCCGCATCCAGCTCCACGGCCCCGGGTGGCTCGTACGGGCCTTCCCCACCTGGAACGCCCGCAGCATGTTCGCCCACATCAAGCCGCTCTCCCGGACCGCGGCGAGCACGCCGGGCTGACATTCGCGCGCTGCGTCCATGACCGCGGGGAGTCCGCGGCAACCCTCAGGGGCGGGCGGGTTTGGCGATGACGGCGCGGCCCATCGCGGGGTCGTCGCAGAAGGCGCCGTCGATGCCCAGGGAGACCAGCCGTCCGAGGAAGCCCATCACGTCACCCGTGGCGCGCGCGAACACGGGGCTGTCGGGGTTGCCGAGGCGGTGCTCGAGCGGGAGCTGGGAGTTCTCGTTGCGGATGGTCCAGACGTGGACGTCCAGCCGCCGCCGGTGGGCGTCCTCGATCAGGGTGGTGGGCGGCTGGAGCTTGCCGTCCGGCCCGACGGGGAGGATGCGGCGGGTGTCGACACCGATGCCGTTGGCGTAGGAGGCGACCTCGCGCAGCCCCTCTGGCTTCACCATGTCGTCATAGGTGCGGGGATCGCCGGAGACGACCCAGTCGTACGGCTTGCCGCCGAAGGTGATGAGCTGGATCAGCGGCAGCCGCGTCTTGCCCCGCAACTCGCGCAGGTTGGCCGTCTCGAAGGACTGGATGAACGCCTTGCGCACGCCGTACCGTCCCAGCACCTCCAGCAGCGGCTCCTCCAGCGACAGCCCGACGGAGTCGAAGTAGGAGGGGTGCTTGGTCTCGGGGTAGACGCCGACCCCGTGCCGCTGGGCGAGCTGGACGACCTCCTCGAAGGTCGGGATCTCCGCGAGCCCGTCGAAGGCGGCGTTGTCGGGGCGGATGTCCGGGATGCGCTCCTTGGCGCGCAGCGTCTTCAGCTCGGCCAGCGTGAAGTCCTCGGTGAACCACCCGGTGACCGGGCGGCCGTCGATGGTCTTGGTGGTGTACCGGTCGGTGAACTCGGGCCGGACGGCAACGTCCGTGGTGCCGGAGATCTCGTTCTCGTGCCTGGCGACCAGCACGTGGTCCTTGGTGGCGACCAAGTCGGGCTCGATGTAGTCGGCGCCCATCGCGATGGCGGCCTCGTAGGAGAGCAGCGTGTGCTCGGGCCGGTGGGCACTGGCGCCCCGGTGCCCGATGACGACGGGGTCCTTGTGCCCATGGGCCGCGGCGGGCTGGGGTTGGATCAGCACGACGGCGACCGTAACACCGGCGAGCAACCTGCGCAGAATCATGCGCGCAGGCTAGACCGGCTCGGTGACGCGCGAAGGCACGGCAGGTGGCGCCCGGCTCAACGGCAGGCAGCGTGATCCCCCCAACAGCGAAGCAGCGGCCTTCAGGGGGGAACAAGTTCGTACTCCTGGAACGCGCCCTTCAGGCTCGCGCTATGAAGCCGTGCGGGCACGCCATTCGCCGGCCAGCAGCGACCAGACCTCGACGTCGAGCCGGCCGTTCTCGCCCCGGACGGACTGGCGCAGGATGCCGTCGCGGCTCATGCCCAGCCGCTTGGCGACGTTGATGCTGCGCGTGTTGCCCGCGATGACGCGCCACTCGACGCGCTGGATGCCGCGTTCCTCGACCGCCCAGCCGACGATCCGCTCGACGGCGCGGGTGATCAGCCCGCGCCCCTGCACGCCGGGCTCCAGCCAGCAGCCCGCCTCGCAGCCGCCCTGCTCGGTGTCGAACGACACGAACAGCACGCCGCCGACCAGCCTGCCCTCCAGCCAGATCCCCCAGATGCCGCCGGCGTCCCTGGCCCGCTTGTCGGCATAGCGCTGCAACACCGCACGCGCCTCGGCGAGGTCGGCCGCCACGAACGACGGCGACACCCACGGCGCGATGTGCTCGCGTGCCCGGTCAAGGTTGGCCAGGAACTCCTCAGCCAGCCAGGGGTCGAGCGGCCGCAGTTCGGCGTCGGCGGTGAGGGGGAGAGAGAACATCCGGCCTCCATACATAACAAATGTTTGGTATGTACGCTACAGGACATGAGCCCCGCCCGTGCCGATCACACCGCCCGACGCCGTGACGTCTCCGAGGCCGTCTGGCGCGTCCTGGCGGAACACGGCTTCGCCGGGCTCACCCTGCGTGCGGTCGCCGCGGCGATGGGGGCCTCCACCGGGCTGGTCACCCACTACTTCGCGGGCAAACGGGAGCTCGTCGCGCACGCCCTGGACATCCTGGAGGCCCGCTCGCAGCAGCGACCACGCCTGAAGGCGCCCGCTCCCGGACTGGCGACGCTGCGCACCCACCTGCTCAACATCCTGCCGCTGACCCCCGAGGGCGTGGCGATGAACCGCATCTGGGTCGGTTCCTGGGACGTGGCCCTGTCCGACCCGAAGCTCTTCGCCGCGCAGACGGCCAGGTACGAGCGCATCCGCGCCGACCTGCGCGCCGCCGTCGAGGACGCGCGACGCCTGGGCGAGCTGCCGGAAAGCGCTGACGCGCAGCGCCTGGCCGTGACCGCGCTGTCCTTCACACACGGCCTGGTGGTGCAGGCGCTCTTCGACCCCGACGGCTTCCCGCCCGATCAGCAGACCCGGTTGGTCGACGGCTTCCTGGCCTCGCTCACCTGCTGACGCCCTCGAAGCGGTAGCCGTTCGACGCCGGGCGCGACCTCGCCGACCGGGCCGCGGCCGCGGAGATTCCGTACGGCAAATGCGGTGGCAACCGGTGATTCCGTTGCGCCATGGTGGTCCGATGGATCGTCAGCTCATCAGCGCCATCGCCCACGCCGATCACCCGATCGCCGCCCCCATCACCGAGGCCAACCAGGAACGGCTGCTGCGCCGCGCCGCACTCCCCGCCCGGGCCAGGATCCTCGACCTCGGCTGCGGCGAGGCGACCTGGACGCTTCGAGCCCTCGAGCTCTACCCGGACGCCACCGCCGACGGCGTGGACATCAGCCCCCACGCCCTCACCGCCGCCGCCAAGGCCGCCGCCGCGCGCGGCCTGTCCGAACGCCTGCGCCTGCACGAGACGCCCGCCGACGGCTTCCGCGCCGCCGAGCCGTACGACCTGGTGCTCTGCGTCGGCGCCGCGCACGCCTTCGGCGGCCTCACCCCGACCGCGACCGCCGTACACGCCCAGCTCAAACCCGGCGGACTGGCTCTGATCGGCGACGGCTTCTGGGAGCGCCCGCCCACCCCGCAGGCCCTCGCCAAGCTCGGCGCCACCCCGGACGACTACAGCGACCTGCCGGGCACGGTCGCGGCCACCGAGAGCGCGGGCCTGCGCACGATCTACGCCCACACCAGCCAGCCGGCCGAATGGGACGACTACGAATGGTCCTGGACCGGCACCCTGACCCGCTGGGCCCTCGACCACCCCGGCCCCGACGCCGACCGCGCTCTCGCGGCCGCACTCGAACACCGCGACATGTGGCTGAACGGCTACCGCGGCATTCTCGGCTTCGTCACCCTCCTCCTCAAGCGCACCGCCTGAGCCGCTCCACGCCCCGGCGGCCTCGCGCAGGACCGAGAGGTCCGCGCGGAGGCGCCGGCCCCCCGCGCCGGCCCGCAGCTCGTGCGGTCCCGCGGGGTCTTCGCAGCGTGAACGAGCTGGGCAGGTCCCAGGATCGAGGTCCCTGGCCTTTCCTACTCGGGCGGGACGTGTCGCGGTGCTGCGCGGACGTGCGCGCGTTCGCCTTGTTTCCCGATGAGGCTCAGGTACTCGACGGGCCCGGCGCTGGTGGCCCCGAACCAGTGCGGGGTGCGCGTGTCGAACTCCGCGGCCTCCCCGGGTCTGAGGACGAGGTCGTGTTCCCCGAGGACGAGGCGGAGCGTTCCGTTGAGGACATAGATCCAGTCGTAGCCCTCGTGGGCGCGCAGGTCGGGCTCGGTGTCGTCACTTCCGGCCGGGAGGACGAACTTGTAGGCCTGGATTCCTCCGGGCCGACGGGTCAGCGGCAGGACGACCGAGCCGTCGCCGCAGGGGATGGGACGCAGATTGATGCGGGGATCGCCGGTCGGCGGCGCGTCGACGAGCTCGTCGAGTGTGACCCCGTAGACGCGCGCGAGCGGGAGCAACTGCTCGAGCGTGGGACGTCGCAGGCCCGCCTCGAGCCGGGACAAGGTACTGGTGGAGATGCCGGTCTCCGCCGCGAGGTCGGCGAGCGTGACGTCGCGTTGCAGCCGAAGGCGCTTCAACCTCGCTCCGACAGCGTCAAGAGTGCGGTCAACCGAGGTGGGCCTCGAAGTGGCACGCCCGGCCTTCGGCTGCTCAAGGCCGCGCACGAGCCGATGCAGGTCGTCGGTCATGTCGGCAACGGTACGTGCTCGCGGGCCGTCAGGTGGGCGGGCGCCGGCTCGGTCGTAGGCGACCAGGACGGCCGGTTCGGCCGGTCGTCTCACGAGCTTGGAATCACCTCCCGCAACCTGCGCAGGGCCTGGTGCGAGGGCGAACCGGGTTCTGTGGTGTAGAGGACGAGCCGCAGGTCGTCGCGCTCGGGGACGGGCAGCACCTGGCAGATCGCGTCGATCGAGCCGACGGCCGGATGGGTGATGCGCTTGCGTTGCTCCCTGCGCACCTCCACCTCGTGCTCGGCCCACAACGCGGCGAACTCGGGGCTGAGCGCCAGCATCTCGGCCACCAGCGCCTGGATCTCCCGGTCGTCGGGGTAGCGGCCGGCCGCCCAGCGCAGGTCGGCGACCGAGGCGCGGGCGAAGCGGCCCTTCTCCTCGTCGCTCAGGTGCTCGGCCAGGTCGGGGGAGCGGAAGACCCAGCGGATGACGTTCAACTGGTCGCGCGGCTGGGCGTCGAGGTCGCCCATCAGCGCGCTGGCGAGCGGGTTCCAGGCGAGGATGTCGTACTTGGCGTCCAGGACGTAGGCAGGCACCTCCTCCAGGAACGCGATCAGGTGCAATGTGCTCGCGGGCACGTCGGCGCGCCGTCTGGCCGGCTCCAGCGGCTGGCCGGCCAGGTGGAACAGGTGCGTGCGCTCGTCGGTGGTGAGCATGAGCGCCCTGGCCAGCGCGTTGAGCACCTGGCGCGACGGGTGCGGGCCGCGGGCCTGTTCCAGCCGGATGTAGTAGTCGACCGACATGCCCGCGAGCTGGGCCACCTCCTGTCGGCGCAGGCCCGGCGTGCGGCGGCGTTCGCCCTGCGGCAGCCCCGCCTCGCGCGGCGTGAGCCTGGCACGCCTGCTGCGGAGGAATTCGGCCAGCTGGTCACGGTTCATGACCCCATCCTGCGGCAGGTCCGCGCGACGTGGGTGGTACTGCCGATCCCAGCCTCCGGAGGTCTCTCCCGCTCCTGGCGCGCCGACCGGAAGGTGGTCGCCATGACGACAGCTCTCATCACTGGTGCCAACAAGGGAATCGGCTTCGAGATCGCGCGGCTGCTCGCCGAGCGCGGCATCACCGCCGTCATCGGGGCGCGCGACGAGGAACGCGGGCGGGCCGCCGCCGAGCGGCTCGGCCAGCCCTACGTGCGGCTCGACGTCACCGACCCGGCCTCCGCGCAGGCGGCGGCGAAATGGCTGGAGGAGGAGTACGGCGCGCTCGACATCCTGGTGAACAACGCCGGGATCACGGTGTGGCAGGACGACCCGCGCCCCAGCGTCACCGGGGCCGAGACGTTCAGGCAGGTCTACGAGACCAACGTGTTCGGCGTGGTCACCGTCACCAACGCGATGATGCCACTGCTGCGCGAGGCGCCCGCGGCGCGGATCGTGAACATGTCGAGCGAACTGGGCTCGCTGGCCCTGGCGATCGATCCCGACAGCCCCTTCTGGCCGCACAACTACGCGGCCTACAACTCCTCCAAGTCGGCGCTCAACATGATCACCGTCGCCTACGCCAAGGAGCTCTGGGACACCCCGATCAAGGTGAACGCCGCCAACCCCGGCTACTGCGCGACCGACCTCAACGCGCACACCGGTTTCCGTACGGCCGAGCAGGGCGCCGCGATCGCGGTACGGCTGGCCACGCTCGACGCCGACGGCCCGAGCGGCGCCTACCTCCAGGACGACGGGACCGTGCCCTGGTAGGTCCCTTCTGGCGGACGGAGGGTACGCCGGCTTCCAGGGACGCGGCCACCACGACGACCTGTTCTCCGAGGAGTTCGGCCGGATGGGGCAGTCCGGCATCCACCGCCATCCGTCAAGCAGGTTGCTGCCCCGTGCGGCCGGAACCGTCGGCCACACGGGCAGCAGCATGAACCTACGGCCGGCCGACGCCGAGATAGGTGAAACCGACAGCCCGCATCTCGGCCGGGTCCAGCAGGTTGCGGCCGTCGAAGAGCACGGGCCTGCGCATCACCGAAGCGGCTCGCGCCCAGTCGACCTCCGTCAGCTGCGGCCACTCCGTCACCACGATCGCCGCGTCCGCCCCCTCGACTGCCAACTCCGGGCTCGCGTGGCGGCTCGTCGACGTCCACGGCTCCCGTTCGGCCGGCCGAGCCATCGGATCCCAGCAGCGCACCTCGGTACCCTCGGCCAGCAGCCGGGCCGCCAACACGGTGCTGGGCGCCTCCCGCATGTCGTCGGTTCCCGGTTTGAACGTCAGCCCGAGCAGCGCCACCCGCGCGCCCGCCAGGCTGCCGAGGACGTCCTTGAGCTTCTGGATCGCCCTGCGCTTCTGCAGGTTGTTGACCTCGATCACGGCCGTGAGCAACTGCAGGTGGTAGCCGGTGTTGCTGGCCAACTGCCGCAACGCCTCGGAGTCCTTGGGGAAGCAGGAACCGCCCCAGCCGATGCCGGGACGCAGGAAGTGGCGGCCAAGGCGGTGGTCCAGGCCGACAGCGTGAGCCACTTCCTCGACGTCGGCGCCGGTCTTCTCGCACAAGGTGGCGATCTCGTTGATGAAACTGATCTTCGTGGCGAGCAGGGCGTTGGAGGCGAGCTTGACCATCTCGGCGGACCGCACATCCATCACCACGACCGGCCCGTCCACGCCCTGGTGCAGCTGCGAGATCAGGTGTGCGGTCGCCTCGTCGGTGGCTCCCACGACGACGCGGTCCGGGTGCAGGAAGTCGTGGACGGCCGTGCCTTCAGCGGTGAACTCGGGATTCGCGGCGTACCCGACGTGCCCGAGACCGGCCGCATCCAGCGCGGCCCGTACAAGCGTGCCCGTCCCCACCGGCACCGTGGACTTCACCACCACGGCCCGGAGGTGTGATGCGCCCTCCAGCGACTTCACCACCGCCCAGACCCGCGACAGGTCCGCGTCACCGGACGCCGACGGCGGCGTGTCCACGCACACGTACACGATCTCGGCCCCGTCCAAGGCCTCCTGCAGATCCACGGTGAAGGTCAGCCGCTCCTTGTTCCGGGCGATCATGTCACCCAGCCCCGGCTCGTAGATCGGCACATCGCCGGACCGCAGCAGCCTGATCTTCTCGGGGTCGATGTCCCGTACCACCACCCGGTGGCCGAGCTCGGCCAGACAGGCACCGGTCACCAGACCGATGTAGCCGGCGCCGAACACCGCAACCCGCCGTTCGGGCTTGTCATGCATGGCAGACCATCCACTTCTTCCGCGGTCGAACGTCACAGCAGGGCCGCTGCCCCGGGTTGCCCACGTCTGCGAAGGACGCTCCACCATACGCTCCACCAGCAACCCCCGGTGTCACTCGGCTGTCCGACTTGGCAGGCGAGACGACCAGATGCCGCGGCGACGCCGCATGGCGGCACCGGACCACGACCAACGCCACCCGGCCGGCCGAAGCCGCCGCCCACGACGTCCTTTTTGCCATTCGGCAACAGCATTTGCAGATCCGCCTGGTCCGTCCGCACCATCAGGAACGCGCCCGCCGAGGGGGTGCGCGACCTGTCGGCGCCGATGGGGCTGCAGGCGGAGAGATAGATCACCGCGAACGAGGAGGACGACCTTTGACGCCCCGATTCGACAAGGACTTCTGGGAGCAGCGCTGGCAGCAGGGGCGAGCCGGGGGCCCCGCGTCCATGGGCGGCAACCCGCCGAACCCGTACCTCGCTCGTGAGACCAGCGGCCTGACACCGGGCACGGCACTGGATGCGGGGTGCGGCGGCGGTGCCGAGGCGATCTGGCTCGCCTCCCATGGCTGGCATGTCACCGCAGCCGACATCTCGTCCGAGGCCCTCGCCCGCGCCGCCGAGCGCGCGGCGACGAGCCGGGCACCCGAGCACCTGCAGTGGGTTGAGGCGGATCTGCGCGTCTGGAGCCCTGGCGGGCAGTTCGACCTGGTCATGACCCACTACGCTCACCCGGCGATGCCGCAGCTGGAGTTCTACGACCGCATCGCCGGATGGGTGGCTCCGGGCGGCACGCTGCTCATCGTCGGGCACCTGCACACCGCGGGCTCCACCGGCCACGGACACCACCCTCCCGCCGAAGCGTCGGTCACCTCCGCGGCCATCACCGCGCGCTTGGACGGCATGCAGTGGGAGATCGTCACCGCCGAAGAGCACCTCCGCACGCTCGCTGGCCACGGGGGCCGGACGGTCCCCCTCCACGATGTCGTCGTGCGCGCCACCCGACACCGGTGACCTGTGCGAACGCCGGCGCGTCACCCGCCTGACCCCGGTGAGACGGAACGCCGGGGGCCGACCCCGGCTTTCGGTGGTCGGTCCGTCGCGTGCGCGCCCAGATGACGGCGGTGATCGCAACGAGCAGGACGCGGGGAATGAGTTGGTCGTCAGGCCCTGGCGGGCGTCCGGGCTCCGGCGTCGAGCACGGCTTTGAGGGACGCCTCGAGGATGTCCACGCCGGCGTGCAGCTCGTCCTCCCCGATCGTGAGAGGCGGGGCGATGCGGAAGATGCCGCCCATCTCAGGTAGCTGGACGATGTTCAGGTGCAGGCCGCGTTCGAGACAGGCCGAGGTGATCGCGCTGCCCAGCGCGTCGGCGGGCGCCTTGCTCTTCTTGTCCTTGACGAGCTCGACACCTTGGAGCAGGCCACGGCCGCGGACGTCGCCGACGACTTCGTAGGTGTCGCGAAGCGCCAGCAGCCGGTCGGTGAGCTGATCGCCCAGCGTCGCCGCACGTTCGGTGAGGTTCTCGCGGGCGATGACGTCGAGGACCGTCAGTGCGACGGCGGCCGCCAAGGGGTCGGAGACGTGGGTGGTGTAGAAGAGGAAACCCCGGTCGTGGCAGACCTGCTCGATCTCGGCGGTCGTGACGACGGCCGCCACGGGCAGTCCGGCTCCCAAGGTCTTCGACAACGTGAGGATGTCGGGTGCGACCCCGTCGCGCTCGAACGCGTACATCGCCCCGGTACGGCCGAGGCCGGTCTGCGCCTCGTCCAGGATGAGCAGCATCCCGCGTTCGTCACACATCTCTTTGAGGCGACCCAGATACCCGGGCGGCAGGTCGATGATCCCGCCTGAGGACAGGATGGGCTCGATGAGGCAGGCGGCGAGGCTCCCGGCCGATTGCCGGTCGACCAGGGCGAAGCCGTAGGCGAGCTCAGCCTCCCAGTCGTGTGACCCGTCGGAGGTTCGGAACGGCGAACGATAGGCGTTCGGCGAGGGCAGCGCGAGGTTTCCCGGTGTCGGCGGGCCGTAGCCGCGCCGCCCGGCGGAGAAGGTCGCGGCGGCGGCCCCTTGGGTCATGCCGTGCCACGAGCGGTCGAAGGAGACGATCTCGAAGCGGCCGGTGGAGAGCTTGGCCATCTTGATCGCGGCCTCGTTCGCCTCGGCTCCTGTGGTGAGCAGCAACATCTTGCTGAGCGTCGGGGGCAGGGTCGCGGTGAGCCGGTGGGCGAGCTCCAGCACGGGAGTGCTGAGCATGCCGCTGAAGAGGTGGTCCAGCGACGCGACCGCGGAGGAAACCGTTGCCACGATGGCCGGGTGCGCATGGCCGAGGATGGAACTCATCTGTCCCGAGGTGAAGTCGAGAATCGGCGTGCCCTGGCGATCGTAGACATACGCACCGGAGGCACGTTCGATGACCCGCGGGGTGAAGCCGGCTCCGTAGCGGACCAGGAGGCGGTCCGCCTCGTCCCAAAAGGTGGTGTCCATCGCCAACCCTCTCTCACCGCGTCCGAGACGACGTCGAATCTTCTGCTCGATGCCATCTTCAATCGACGACAAAACTCGTCACAAGCAAACAAATGCGACTTATCATTCGGCGTTGCCTTACTGTCGATGCCATGCTCAACCCGCAACGCCTCGCGATCCTGCGCGCTGTCCTGGCAGCTGGGTCGATCAACAAAGCGGCGCGGAACCTCAGCTACTCTCCCGCGACGATCAGCCAGCACATGACCACCCTGGCGAAGGAGACCGGACTGGTCCTTTTCGAGAAGCAGGGACGCGGTATCAGCCCCACCGATGCCGCACGGCACCTGGCAGACCAAGCTCAGTCGCTCCTCGCCGACTTCGGACGGCTTGAACGAGTCGTGGCGGACCTTCGGAGCGGTCAGGCGCAGCAGCTGGCGATCGCCTGCTTCGCTTCCGCGGCCGAGCGGTGGATCCCGGAAGTCGTGCGGACCGTTCGCCGGCACCAACCCAACCTCGCCGTCGAGATCAGCCTCAACGAACCGGTCGACGGGCGTGGCCGCCGACGACCGGACCTCGACATCCGGACGGAGCCCGCCAACGGCGCCGAAGTACACCTTGACGGCTACCAGCGTCATGAACTCACCGTCGAGGAGCTCGTCGCCGTGCTCCCCGGCGCCCATCCCCTCGCCGATGCCCGCGAACTCGCCTTCCGGGACCTCGAAGGCGAGCCCTGGATAGACCACGACATCTACGACAGCCCGATCGGACAGATCATCGTGACCGCTTGCAGGGCCGCCGGATTCACGCCGCGCTATGCCGCCCGCCTGGACGATCACCGGGCGGCGCTGCGACTGGTGGAGGCGGGCATCGGCGTCACCGTCCTGCCGCGCCTGGCCGTCGCGGAACTCCCCGACGGAGTCGTCGCCAGGCCCCTGGTCCGCCCCACCGTCTCGCGGCGCATCGTCGTCCACGCCCGCCAGGACCGACGCCGCGGCGACCTCATCGCCCGGGCGGTGGCACAGCTTCGCGACAGCGCCCGCGGGACCCGAGACAACTGATCCTGGACGCCGGTCACCTCCATGAGGCCACCGGCCGCAGCCATGCTGCGCCGGTCGCCGCGATAAGCGTCCGCCGCAACCGAGCCGACCCTCCCAGGATGCTTGTCCGCCGTTCCGGTCCGGTACTACCGTGCCGCAGTGGATCTCTTCTCACGTTCCTGGACGGCACTGCGCGCGGCGGTCGCCGACACCCCGGACGAGGACTTCGAACGGCCGTCCGGCTGTACCGGCTGGCTCGTGCGGGACCTGGTGTGCCACCTGGTCATCGACGCCCAGGACGTCCTGATCACCCTGGTCACGCCCGCCGGAACCGAACCGACCGTGGACGCGGTCACCTACTGGAACCTCGTCGAACCCCCGACCGGCGAGGACCCGCTCGACGCGCTGATCCCCCGGCTGGCCGCCGCATACGGCGAACCGCGGTTGCTCAAGTTCCACCTCGACGACGTCGGTTCCGCCGCGGGCCGCGCCGCCGTACTCGCCGATCCCGCAGTCCGGGTCAGCACCCGCGACGAGGTGCTGACCGTCGGCGACTACCTGTCCGCGTACGTGCTCGAATGGACCCTGCACCACCTCGACCTGATCGCGCATCTGCCGTCGGCCGCCGAGCCGCCCGCCGAGACCCTCGCGGCGGCACGCGCGTCCCTGGAGAAGATCGCCGGGACCCCGTTTCCCGCCTCGTTCTCCGACAAGGAGGCGCTGCTGATCGGCACCGGACGTCGCGCCCCGACCGCCGCGGAGAAGGCCGCGCTGGGCGATCTCGCCGCGAAGCTCCCGCTCATCCTCGGCTGAGTCGCGAGGTGAGGGCACTGCCTCACCGGTCATCGGATCACACCGGCGGCGTTCGGCGGGCGCGGTGGTAGGCGGACAACAACAGCCGAGCCGCGTCAGTCCAGGCAGAACTCGTTGCCCTCGGGGTCGGTCATCACGATGAAGCCGGCGCTCATCGGGGGAGCGGGCTCGTGCCGACGGACCCGCTTCGCTCCCAGCGCGACGAGCCGGTCGCACTCGGCCTCCAGTGCCGCCATCCGCTCCTCTCCCAGCAGACCGGGAGCCGCGCGGACGTCGAGGTGGACACGGTTCTTGGCGACCTTGTCCTCCGGCACCTGCTGGAAGAACAGCCGCGGGCCGTGCCCGTCCGGGTCCTCGATGGCCGATCTCGTGTTGCGCTGCTCCTCCGGCACGCCGATCCGCGCGAGGAAGTCGTCCCATGCGGCCAGCGGGTCGGCGTCCTCGGGCAGGTCGACCCCGGGCGGGCCGGGATGGACGTAGCCCAGCACGTCACGCCAGAAGGAGGACAGCGCCCGCGGGTCGTGGGCGTCGAAGGTGACCTGGATGTGACGGCTCATCGGGTTGCTCCGTTCGTAGCGGGATTCGTGTGCAGGTAGAGGTCGCGCAGCAGGCAGACCTCGGACAGATGGTGGATCAGCTCGCGGTGGATGTGCAGCACCAGAGCGGCCATGGGCAGCTCGGGGAAGGGCTCCTTCGCGCCGACCGGGACCCGCAGCCCCGCCTCGCCGAGGCCGCGCACCCCGGCCAGCCAGAGGTCGAGCTGGGTCTCGAGCTGGTCGAGCGCGGTGGCCGCGCTGCCGGCGTACTCCCAGGTCTCGTACGACGCCGCAGGCGCGCCGAAGTGCGCCGCGTTGCGCGCGGCGAGCACGCCGACGATGACGTGACCGAGTCGCCAGGCGATCGTGGTGAAGGCCGCGGGGACCGGCTCGGGGAAGGCGTAGTCCATCGTGAAGTGCCCGGCACCGACCTGCACGGGCGCCGTCGAGCTGCCGCGCGGCCGTACGCTCCAGGCCTCCGGCACCGGCGACCAGAAGTACTCGTCGTCGGTGAGGCCGTCGAGCCGGGCTCGGAGCTGATGGTTCCAGTGGAACTCCCATTGCTCGCGCAGCGTCCGGTTCCAGTCGTGTTCGTCTGCGTCCATGGAGCCACACTGGCATCCCTGGCGGACAGTATCGGTCCGCTATCTGGCAGGGTGGCCGACATGGACGGGGCGAGCGGTGCCGAGCGGGGTACGACGGAGCGGGTGTTCACCCTGCTCGGGCTGTTGCAGCAGCGCCAGGTCTGGACCGGCCCCGAACTCGCCGACCGGCTCGGGGTCACGCCGCGCACGATACGGCGCGATGTCGAGCGGCTGCGCACGCTCGGCTACCGGGTGCATGCCGGCCAGGGTGTCGGCGGCGGTTACCAGCTCGGCCCTGGGCAGGACCTGCCGCCGCTGCTTCTCGACGACGAGGAGGCGATCGCCACCGCGGTATCGCTGCTCGCCGGCGCGGGTGGCGCGGTCGCCGGCGCCGGCGACGCCGCGCTCCGGGCGCTGACCAAGCTCGACCGGATGCTGCCCACCCGGTTGCGGCACGAGGTGCGCGCGCTCTCCGGCTCGGTGGAGTCGTTCGGCGGCGGCCGCACGCCGGTCGACCCCGAGGTGCTCATGACGCTGGCCAGAGCCTGCCGCGACGAGGTCGAGGCCGGCTTCGACTACCCGTCCGGGAGCCGGGTACGCCGGCGGCGGGTCGAGCCGTACCGTCTGGTCGCCTCCGACCGGCGCTGGTACCTGCTGGCCTACGACCTCGATCGCGACGACTGGCGCAGCTTCCGCGTCGACCGGATGACCGAGGTGTCGGCGCGGACCTGGCGCTTCCGCCCGCGCGCGGCGCCCGACGCGGCGACGTACGTGCAGGAGAGCGTGGCCAGCCGGGTCTACCCGTACCAGGCGCGCTTCCTCGTGCACGCGCCGGCCGACACGGTGCGCGCGCAGATCCCGGCGTCGGCGGCCGTCGTCCGACGGCGGGGGAGCGAGCGCTGCGAGGTGCTCAGCGGCGCCGGCAGCCTCGACTTCGTGCTCGTGCACGTGCTCCTGCTGGGGCACGACTTCGAGGTCCTCGACCCTCCGGAGCTCGCGAGGCGCTGTCGCGCGCTGGCGGGAAGGCTGCTGTCGGCCGGTGCGACGATCTCCCCGGCGCCGGACACGGAGGAGTCATGAGCCGCGACCACGCCGGCGCCCCCGCGCGGTCAGGTGCTCGACCACCGGCCGGTCAGGAGGAGTCGCGCCAGGCCGAGGGCGTGCGTCCGCGGGCGCGTTTGAACGCCACGCTGAACGCGAACGGATCCTGGTAGCCGACCTGTCGGGCCACCGTGGCGACGGTCTGCCGGGTGTCGCGGAGCAGGTCGGCGGCCAGGGTCATGCGCCAGTCGGTGAGATAGCCGAGCGGCGGCCGGCCGACCAGGGCGGCGAAGCGCTGGGCGAAGGCGGCGCGGGACAGGCCGGCCTTGGCGGCCAGCGAGGCGACCGTCCACCGGTGGGCGGGATTCTCGTGCAGCAGACGCAGCGCCTCACCGATCGCGGGGTCGGCCAGCGATCGGTACCAGGCGGGCGGCGTCGCCTCCGGCCTGGCGCACCAGGCCCGCAACGCGATCACGAGGACCAGATCCAGAAGCCGGGCGAGGACCGCGTCCTGGCCCGGCTCGTCACGGGCCGCCTCGGCGGAGAGCAGATCGAGGGCCGGCCGGGTACGTGGCCCCGCGGGCACGACCGCCAGTGGCGGAAGCAGCTCCAGCAGCCGGGAAGCCACGTCGCCGTGCAACTCGTACGCGCCGCGGAGCATGACGGTGGCGCCGGACAGGCCGTCGCCGTACGTGCGGGGAGCCAGTGTCGGGTGAGGATCGGCCGGGGCGCCGGTGGGGAGGTGCTTGCGTCCGTCGCGGATCACGAACCGGGGCGTGGTCGCCGGGTCGTCCGCGATCGTGTACCCGCCGGGCGCGGTGACGAGGGCGATGTCACCAGCGGCGAGGCGCACGGGAGCGCAGTCCCCGAGCCGGATCCACGCATGGCCGCCGAGCGTGGCCGCGACCGTGAGCGGCGGCGCGTCGGCGTACGTCATCCCCCACGGTGGCCGCTGGATCAGCTGCCTCACCAGGGCGTTCTGCGCGCGGGCTCGGTGCAGCAGGTCCGTCAGCACGTCCACACCGTCACCCTAGACGATCACAAAGGCACTTCAGATGTTCACCCATGGATCGTCCAGGCGCCGCTGCGGTTGGCTGGACGGCATGACGAAATCCATCGCAGTGTTCGGCGCCGGTCCAGGTGTGGGACAGGCCATCGCCCGCCGATACGGGAAGGAAGGGTATGAAGTCGTCCTGGTCGCCCGCCGCCAGGGACCCTTGGACCTGCTCGCCCGGGATCTGTCCGGCGAGGGCATCACCACCCATGTGATCACCGCCGACCTCGACCAGGCCGGTGCCGTCCCGGCGCTCGCCGAGCGGATCCGCGCGCGCGTCGGGGACCCCACGGCCCTCTACTACGGCCCGGCGCCCACCGAGCTGGCGCTGGTCCCCGCCGTCGATCTCACTCCGGAGCTGTTGCAGGACCGCATGCCGATCACGATGTACACGCTCCTGGCCCTGGTCCGGGAGTTCCTCCCCGCCATGCTCGAGCGGGGCGACGGCGCCATCCTCAGCGCCCAGGGGGCCGCCGCCGTCCGGGGCCGGCCGCACATGAGCGGCTGGCCCACGGTGCTGGCCGCCCAGCGGAACTACCTTCAGTCGCTCGCGGCCGAGGTCGCCGGCAAGGGTGTCCACGTCGGGGTGCTCTACGTCGGCGCTCGCATCGTCGGCACCGCCTTCGACTCTGATCACCGGCGGCGCCGGGCCCAGGGCGAACCCGTGCCCGACATGGCCGCCGCCGACCCCGCCGAGCTTGCCGACCTCCTCTGGGACATGCACGCCACGCGGAATCGGCATGAGACCGGCGTCCCGGCCGGGCTCATGGACGGATGACACCGAACGTCACCTGGGCGTCATGACCTATCGTGGTGGCCCGGTCATCCGCCGCGCCCGTGGCCCGCAGGACCATGTCTGCCTCGGCAGGGCGCTACGAGCGGGTCGCCTCGTACTCGGGCAGCCCGGCCGGCGTGGTCCTGGTTTCCGGGCGCATGGCAAGGACCAGGACGGCCAGCCCGGCGAAGATGACCGCGGCGACGACGCCGGTGACGTGCACGCCGACGGTGAACGCCTCCCGCGCGGTGTGCAGCAGTTCCGCGCCCTGGCCGGCGGGAAGGTGCCGGCTGGCGGCGACCGCGCCGGCCAGCGAGTCGGACGTGCCGTCCATCCGGCTGCGGTAGACCACCGCGGCCACCACACCGAGCAGCGCGAAGCCGAGCGAACCGCCGAAGTAGTTGCCCGTCTCCGACATCGACGCCGCCGAGCCGGCCCGCTCCGGCGGTACGGACCCGACGACCAGCCCGGTGCCCAGCGCGAACAGCGGGCCGGTGCCCAGCGCCAGTACGGCGATGCCGATCATCACCAGCGGCAGGGCGCTCGCCCCGTCGACGGCGACCAGCAGCAGGCTGCCCAGCGCCGATCCCACCAGCCCTCCGGCGATGGCGGTCGTGTGCTTCATCCGCCGGGCCAGCGCCGGCGCGGCCATGGTGCCGACCGCCACACCCAGGCCCATGGGCGCGAACAGCACCGCCGACGCGAACGGCGAGAAGCCCAGCACGCTCTGCAGGTACTGGGTGACCAGCAGGCCCGTGCCGGCCATGGCGATGCCGGCGAAGACCAGCGCGACGAGTACGGCCGTGAACGGGCGGTTGGCCAACAGCCGCAGGTCCAGCAGCGGCGTCTCCAGCCGCAGTTGCCGGCGTACGAACAGGAATCCGATGGCTGCGCCGACGACGAGGGTCACCGCCGGCACGACCGGCACGCTCTCGACGGTCAGCTGCTTGATGCCGTAGACCATCAAAAGCACCGCCACGAGCGACAGGCCGACGCTCGTCAGGTCCGTCCTGCCGGCCTGGTCGCTGCGGAACTCCGGCAGCAGGACCGGCCCGGCGAGCAGCAGCAGCGCCATCGCCGGCACAGCGACCAGGAACACCGACCCCCACCAGAAGTGCTGGAGCAGGAATCCGGCCAGCACGGGTCCGAGCGCGCCGCCGGCGAACTGGCAGGTCGCCCAGATCGCGATGGCCTGCCCGCGCTGCCGCTCGTCGCGGAACATGTTGGTGATCAACGCGAGGGTGGACGGCGCCAGGGTCGCGCCGGCGACGCCCAGCAGCGCACGCGCGACGATCAGCATCAGCGGGGTGGGCGCGAAGGCGGCCACGACCGACAGCACCCCGAACGCCGCCGCGCCGATCATCAGCAGTCGCCGGCGGCCGATCCGGTCGCCGAGCGTGCCCATCGTGATGACCATGCCGGCCACCATGAATCCGTAGCTGTCACTGATCCACAGCTGCTCGACGTTGGTGGCGCCCAGGTCGGCGCTCAGCCGCGGGAGGGCGAGGAGCAACGCCGTCATGTCCATCGCGACGAGCAATGTCGGCAGCATGAGGACGACCAGTCCCAGCCATGCCCGGTTGATCCGCATATCCGAAAACTCCCTGTTGTCTCGACGTTTCGCCGGTTGGTCGGAGCGGCCGAGAGCTTCTTGACATCGTCACGGACGGAAATCTCTTGCGTCCGCCACGGTGGGGCAGACATGCTGACGGCCGGGCGCCGCCAGGGCGAAAAAATCATGCGGATTTTCTGGCCGGGGATGTCAAGACGACGGCGGCCGCTCCGACCAACCGGTGCAAGGGCCCAGCCGGGGCCCGCGAATCACGCGGAGTACGAGATGAAGTTCCTGATCAGCATGCATATCAACCCGGCCGTGCTGGACGCGCTGACCGACGAGGAGAAGGCGGCGATCGGCGCCGGCCACGGCAGGTTCATCGAGGCGCTGAAGGAGTCCGGCGAGCTGATCACCACGCAGGCGCTGGTCGACCCGTCCCAGGCCGCCGTGGTGTCGGTACGCAACGGCCAGCCGGTGGTGACCGACGGCCCCTTCCTGGAGTCGAAGGAGTACCTGGGCGGCTTCTACCTGGTCGACTGCGAGAACAAGGAGCGGGCGATCGAGCTGGCGGCGCAGATCCCGGACGCCGCGATCGAGGGGCTGGGGATCGAGGTGCGCCAGGTGATGTTCGCTGACGGACACCTGGAGGCATGACGGCAGCAGCCGTCGAGGACCTGCTGCGTGAGCTCACGCCGCAGGTCCTCGACACGTTGGAACGCCGGCACGGCCAGTTCGAGGGGTGCGAGGACGCCGTGCAGGAGGCCGTCCTCGCCGCCACCGTGCAGTGGCCGGCCGGGGGAGTGCCGGACAGCCCGCGCGGCTGGCTGGTGACCGTCGCCTCCCGGCGGCTCATCGACCAGATGCGCAGCGACCACGCGCGCCGCGAGCGGGAGTCGGCGACGGCCACCGAGGTGGTGCCCGAGGGCGTACCGGACACCGACGACACGCTCGTCCTGCTGTTCATGTGCTGCCATCCGACGCTGACCGCGGCCTCCCAGACCGCCCTGACGCTGCGGGCGGTCGGCGGCCTCACCACGGCCGAGATCGCCCGCGCGTTCCTGGTGCCGGAGGCCACGATGGCGGCCAGGATCAGCCGGGCCAAGCAGCGCATCAAGGCCGCCGGCAGCTCGTTCAGCCTGCCGGACGGCGCGGAGCGCGAGGAGCGGCTACGGGTCGTCCTGCACGTGCTCTACCTGATCTTCAACGAGGGCTACACCGCCTCATCGGGCGGCGAGCTGCACCGCGCCGACCTCGCGCACGAGGCGATCCGGCTGGCCAGGATGGTGCACGCGCAGCTGCCCGAGGACGGCGAGGTGACCGGGCTGCTCGCGCTGATGCTGCTGACCCACGCCCGCCGGGAGGCACGGACGACGGCGGCCGGCGACCTGGTGCCGCTGGACGAGCAGGACCGTACGATGTGGGACCGCGGACTGATCGACGAGGGCATCGAGCTGGTCAAGGCGTCGCTGGCCGGCCCGGCGCTGGGGCCCTACCAGCTGCAGGCCGCCATCGCCGCCACGCACGCCGACGCGGCCACGGCCGAGGAGACCAACTGGCCACAGGTGCACGCCCTGTACCTGATCCTGGAGCGGATCGCGCCCAACCCGATGGTGACCCTCAACCGGGCGATCGCGCTCGCCGAGACCGAGGGCCCGGCGGCCGGGCTGGCCCTGCTGTCCACATTGGACAGGGACGAGCGGATGGCCGGGCATCACCGGCTGCTGTCCGTTCGGGCGCATCTGCTGGAGAAGACCGGCGACAACTCCGGGGCGTACGAGCTCTACCGGCGGGCCGCGAAGTCGACCGCCAGCATCGCCGAGCAACGCTACCTGGAGTCCCGGGCCGGCCGGGTGCGCCGTAGATCATCCTCCCCGTCCGCGGCGCCGAAGGCCTGGAGTAGCCGCTACCCGGACGCCACGACCTCGCCGGCCGTGACCTGAGGAGCGTTCGGAAGCAGGGAGGCGAGATTCTCCCGCACGTAGTCCGCGGCCCTTCTGGTGGACTCCTCGGCTCCGGCTTGATCTTCGAAGACACTGGTGGAAAGCATCACCCCATCCCCGGCGTCGACCCAGTAGTAGGCCACGAACCCCGGGACCTGGCTGATGAGCGACACGAACTCCTCACTCACCCGGCGTCCCGCCTCGGCGGGATCGGTCACCCCTTCGTATCGCCGTACCGTTGCGTACATGGCTTTCCTCCTCACCGGGCACAAGATCGCCCCATGGGGGAGGACATACCCCCACCTTTCGTCCTGCGACGCCAAGGGTCCGTAATGAAACGACACGATGTGGCGGAGGACGGCTGGCCCTGAGTCAACGCGGCGGCGGAGGCGCCCCGGACGAGATGCGGCCCATCTCGTCCGTCCCGCACCACATCGTGGCCGCCGACCGTTCACCCCAAGCCCGCGCCGGCCGCCCTGTACGCCCCTGCGGCATCCCGTGCCGCCGGCCCGCCCACGAGCTCGCCCGCCGCACCGTGGCGTGCCGCCGAGCAGGCCGCCGCCGGTCAGGCCGCCGTGGTCAGGCCGTGCAGGGCGGCGATGGCCTGCCGGCCGGTCGGCGTGGTGAAGTCCCGCACCATGTCGGAGACGAAGCCGGCCACCGACGTCACGACGCCACCGGCGGCCTCGATCTGGCGCAACGCCGCGTCCTCGGTACGGCCGGCCAGCCCGCCACTCGCGTCGATCAGTACGCGCACGTCATAGCCGCCCGCCAGCGCGTCGAGCGCGGTGTGCAGGACGACGATCTCGGTGGTCACGCCGCACACGACCAGCGTCCTGCGGCCGCGGGCCTCGATCGCCGTGCGCCACGCCGGGTCGTCCCAGCAGCTGGGACCGGTGCGCACGAACGGCGGCGCTTCGGGCACCTCCGCGATGACGCCGGGACCGCCCGGCCTGGGCGCGACCGAGACGGTGAACGGGATGCCGAGCGCCGGCGCGACGCCGCCGACGACGCCCGCGGCCCGCCGGATGGCGGCGGGGCTGTTCGTGGCGCTGGCGTCCACGATGCTGTCCTGGAGGTCGGCGAACACGATCTGCACCTGACGATGATCCAGCATCGTTCTACCCCCTTAATCGTTCAGATTATGAATGATATTGGGACGCTAGCATAGCGATCGTGAACGATGTCAAGCTCACCTCCACCCTCGCCTTCCGGCTGGGCACGCTGGGGGCCATCGCCACCGACCGCTTCTCGGCGCGGCTGGCCCCGCACGATCTCAAGCCGAAACACGTCGGGCTGCTGTCCGTGCTGGCATCCGGCGCGGCCGCCTCCCAGCTCGACATCGCCAAGCTCATGGGAGTGGCGCCCAGCCTGGTCGTCTCCCTGGCCGACCACCTCGAGGCCATGGGCGCGGTGCGTCGCCTGCGCGACCCGGCCGACCGCCGCCGCCAGACGCTCACGCTCACGGTCGAGGGGAGCGCGCTCCTGGCCGAGTGCACCACGGCCGCCCGCGAGCTCGACACCGAGCTGACCGCCGGCCTGACCCCCACGCAGCTGGATGCGCTGCACGAAGCGCTCGGCCACCTCGCCGCCGCACACGGCCTCCCCGCATGACCACCGACGACCGCATCGAGCGCGCCCGCTCGCTCTACGACCGGGCGGTGTTCGCCGGCGACACCCACGCCCTCGCGGCGGCCGAGCACGCGCTGAACGCCGTCGAGGCCGATCTCGCCTTGGCCCGCGGCCGCCTCATCCACGCCCGGTTCCTGGACGGCGGTGCGGAAGACCCGTGCGAGCTGGAGCTGTTCGAGCGAGCCGCCGACCTCTACCGCACGCTCGGCGACACTCGCGGCGAAGCCGAGGCGCTGTTCTGGATCGGCGCCTTCCACCAGGTGGTCCGCGGCGACGACGGCGTCGCCGTACCGGCTCTCGAACGCTCGCGCGCCCTCGCCGCAGAGGCGGCCGACGCGCTCACGACGTCGTACGCGCTGCGCCACCTGGGCATCGCCGCGCACCACGCGGGACGCCTGGACATGGCCCGCACGCACCTCGAGGAGTCGGTACGGCTGCGCCGCGGGCTCGGCTTCCACGCCGGGGTCGCCGCCAACCTGGTCGGCCTGGCCTACATCACCGCGGCGGAAGGCGATCGCGACAAGGCGCTGGAACTGCTCGACGAGGCGACCTCACTCGCCCGCTCGGACGGCGCGCACAGCGTCATCGGCTGGATCGACGAGGCCCGCGCGCAACTGGCCACCGGGGGAGGGGCAGGCGGATGACGTCGTCGGCCAGGCGGTGTCCTCGGTGATCACGTTGACCGCGACCGTCCTGATGTTCCGCAGGCTCGGCTCCGAGAAGCCCGCCTACGCGCTGCCGGCCACCGCCGGGGTGCTGGACTCCATGGCGAACCGCTGTTCCTGCTCGCCGCCAGAAGCGGCGACCTGGTGATCGTCGCGCTGTATCCGGCCGGGACGGTCCTGCTCGCCCGGGGCGTCCTGCACGAGCGGATCGGCCGCGGCCAGCTCGCCGGCCTGGGCGCCGCCGCCCTCGCGGTCAGCCTCCTCGCCCTCACCTGACCGGTCCCGCCGCCCTTCCGCCTTCCACTCCGCCGATCACGACCACTCCGCCGATCACGAAAGGGAGACCCGTATGTTCATCCAGCCCTGGGACGCGAGCCTGGACGAGGCCGAATGGCAGGCCTGGATCGCCGACGGCCACGACTTCGGGCAGCTGTGCGTCAACGGTCCGCCCGGCCGGCCGCCTGTCGTCGTCCCGACCCACTTCATCTGCGACGGGACCGACCTGCTGGTCCATCTCGCCCGGCCCAATCCGGTCTGGAAGGCGATCGAGCACGATCCGAACGTGACGTTCACCGTCATCGGCGACTACGCCTTCGTCCCCGGCCCCTGGCGCGCCACCCCTGGCACCCCTCCCCAGGACGGGGTTCCCACCAGCTACTACGCGGCCGTCCAGTTCACCTGCCGCGCCCACATCATCGACGACCCCCACGGCAAGGCCGACCTGCTGGCCCGCCAGCTCGCCCACTTCCAGCCCGACGGCGACCACGCCGAGGTCACCGTCGACCGGTCCCCGTACGGGCGGTTGCTGTCCGGCATCCGCGGCCTGCGTCTGGAGGTCACCGGCGTCCGCGGCAAGTTCAAATACGACGACCACAAGTCCGTCCAGCACCGCACCGCCGTCGCCGACCACCTCACCGCACGAGGCCGAGGCCTCGACGTCCCCGCGGCGGCCCAGCAGCGACGTCGCACCGACCGCATCGGTACCTGGAAGCCCTGACCCCCACCAGCTAGCTGCTCGCCCCGCACACCGAACAGCTCGCCGTCCACTACCTCAGCTCAGCGCACTCCCGGGCCACCACCTGAGAACGCGAGCCGGACGATCACCGGCATGGCGCCAGCACGCGCGGACCGCTGTGCGGCGTTGCCGAGTCTTGGCAGCTCCCGGATGGTCGCGGTGTATCCAGTGCTGTGCCCGGAAGCGTTCACCAGGTCGCACTGAGGTCGTGACGCGGGCCGGGGTGGACATCGACCACACCGAAAACCGTTGGACACGGCCCAGGGCGCTCCACGATCATCCGCGCTGTGACAGATGAGTTCGAACGCCGGCCCACCGCCGGCCTGAAGTCAGTGAGATTCGTTGATCTGACGAGCACGGCCATGACCGCCCTGCTGGACGACGACCTTGCCCGGGCCAGTGCCGAGGCAGGAGTCGAGCTGACGGAGTACTTCCTCAGCGATCAGGCGAAGTGGGTCTGGCGGTATCGGGTCGATCAGCTGGCTGCGGATCCGGATAGCGCCGGGTGGCTCACCCGAGCCGTGGTAGCCGAGCCCGAAGGCGTCGTGGTGGGGTATGCCGGGTTCCACGGGCCGCCGGACGAGGCGGGCATGGTGGAGATCGGTTATTCGGTGGCTCCCGGCTACCGTCGTCAGGGGTACGCCAGGACGATGCTGACCGAGCTGATGCGTCGGGCCGCGGCCGAATCCGGAGTCAGGACTGCGCGCGTGACGATCAGCCCCGATAACACCGCGTCCCTGGCCACGATTTCCGGATTCGGCTTCGTCGAGGTCGGAGAGCAGTGGGACGAGGTGGACGGCCTCGAGCTCATCTTTGAAGTCCCTGTCTGACTGAGCCGCTGCGCTGCAGGGTGTGGGCGGCCTGGCGCGGGCCCGGCGTCGCGTCGTCTACGGTCAGGTCGGCAGCGCTTTGACAGCAGGCGCGGCGGGAACAACGACATCGACCGATGCACGTCTCAGCCCGGCCCGGTTCGCGGATGGCGTCGTCATGGGGGCGGGGCGGTGGTGGCGCGGACGACGAGTTCGTGCGGCAGCAGGGTGCGCTCGGGCGTGGGTTCCCCGGACAGCACCAGGCGGCCCGCCGTCCGTCCGGCGAGCCGGCTGTACTGGCGGATCGTGGTGAGCCCGGCCTCTTCGGCGCCGGTGTCGGAGAAGCCGATCACCGACAGCTCCTCCGGCACCTTCACCCCGGCCTCGGCCGCCGCGTCGAGCACACCGAGCGCCAGCACGTCGGTGTTGCACAGGATCGCCGTCGGCCGGGGCGAGCGCGCGAGCAGTGCCCGACCGGCCTCGCGACCGGACTCGCGTTCGTTGGCCGCCACCTCATAGACGGGCGTCCGCGCCCAGTCCAGCCCCGCGGCCTCCGCCGCGGCACGGTAGCCGAGCACGCGGTTGCGCATGGCGCGGAAGACCGCGGCTTCCTGCCGGTCGGGGTCGGCCCAGCCGTGCCGGCCCTCGTGTCCCAGGCCGACCACGGCCAGCCCGAGGCGCCGGTGCCCGAGGTCCAGCACGTGCCGGACGGCGGCGCCGGCGGCGGCCGGCTCGTCGATGCCGAGGTGCGGCACGCCGTCCACGATCGGCTCGTCGACCAGGAGCGTGGGCAGGCGCCGGGCGAGGACGGCGTCGAGCGCCGCGTGCCCGTCGGGCAGGCAGAAGACGACGAAGGCGTCGACCACGGCGTTCCGCACGAGTTCGGGGCGTTCGACGCCACGGGGCTGCTGCAGGAGCAGCAGCCCGACGGCCGCCTCCTCGGCGGCCACGGCCAGCCCCTGCAGAAAGCCGATGGCGTAGGGGTCGCCGAGGGCATAGGGCAGCGTCTCGGTGAAGATCAGCCCGAGCACCCCGGCCCGCCCGAGGCGCAGGGAACGCGCGGTGGGGTTGGGGCCGGCGTAGCCGAGCTCGTCCGCCACGCGCAGGATGCGCTCGCGCAGTTCCGCGCTGAGCTGGTCGGGCCGGGAGAAGGCGTAGGAGACGGTGGCGCGAGAGACGCCGACGCGGTCCGCGATCGTCTGCAGGGTCACTCGCTCGGCCATCCCCCAACCCTAGCGCGCCGCTCCTTAATCAGTTAAGCGCTCAAGCGGGGGGCAGGGGTGCCTGCGTCACCTGCTCGGATCCGGGCTCGGACCCCGCTCGCCCATGAGCAGCCGAGGCGCGTGTGTCAGCACAGCCTGACAACGCACGCGCCTGTCAACCCAGCCTGACGGCCTGCTTGAGGAAGACGACGCCGTCGATCATGTCGAGCTGGTCCGGGTTCAGCGGGAAATAGGCGAAATCGTGGGAGGTGCGCGAGGTGGGCTTCGTGACGGCCTCGGCCATGCGGCGGGCGTCGATGAGAGAGTGGTCCCACGGGAGCGTGGACAGGATGCCCTCGACGGTGTCCGGGGGCGGAGTGTCGTCGCCGACCGTGCCGAGGGCTGAGGCCAGGAAGGCGTACCGGTCGCCGAGGTGCGTCGCGGTGATCGCTCCAGCGCTCCACCACTCCAGCACCTGGTCGCCGAAGGCCATGAGGCTCTTGTTCCGCTGCAGGTGCAGGTTGCTGGCGAAGACCAGGGCCGGGCCGTGCTCGGCGACGGCACGCAGGTTGGCGGCCATCATCGCGTCCCGCAGGGCCGACAGCCGCGTCCACCGTGCCGGGGACGCGTCGGCCATCCAGTAGTGGTAGCGGAGCAGGCCGGTGGCGGTGCGCCCGTACAGTGCCGCCCGCTCCCTGTCGGCCGCGCTCAGCTGCGGCGCCTGCGTGTCGAGCAGCGCCACCAGGTCGTCGGTGATCAGCCGCAGCCGCTGGGCGTCGGCGGACTGGCCGATCGACTGGGACGGGTCCATGGCCGTCGCCTCGTTCGACCACCGGTCGTCCGGGCCCAGCAGCGTGTCGAGGGTCTCCCTGGTCACCACAGTGCAGAGGAGCGGGCCGTCGAGGAGGTCGTAGAGGGCGGTGAGCGCCTGGCGCGGGCTCGCCGCCCAATACTCCAGAGGGCCGTCGAACCCGAAGAACCGGAGCTTTTCGTCATGCTTCTCGTTGTACGCCCGCATCCAGCGTACGAGGTCGCGGTTGGCCGGTGCGGCGCCGAATCCGTGGCTGAAGCCGCGTTCCATGACGTCGTCGAGCGTGCCCGCGCCCGTCGTGATGTAGTCGTCCACCAGGAGGCCCATGAGACAGTCGCTCTCGATGGCGAACGACCGGTAGCCCTCGTGCTCGACCAGATGCCGGAAGATCTCGTTGCGCAACTCGCCCAGCTCCCCGACGAAATGTCTGGCCTCGCCCAGGCCGAGAAGCAGGGGCTCGGCGGGAAGCGACCGCAGGAACGCCGAGATGCCCGCGCCGTCGAGCTGCCGGGCCGTGTCCTTGATATCCATACCTTCAACGGTATCGTTGAACCTTCGTTGTAAACTTTGACGTGGAAACCCCCGCGCTTATCGCGATGACCTTCAAACGGTGATGCATCCATGAGACCAGTGGACCTGGCGCGCGAGCACGGCCTGTCCACCCAGGCGATCAGGAACTACGAGGAGGCCGGCATCCTGCCCGCCGCCGAACGCACCGTCCACGGCTACCGCACCTACACGCCGCTGCACGCGCAGGCCCTGCGCGCGTTCCTCGCCCTCGTGCACGGGCACGGCCACCAGACGGCCACGTCGATCATGCAGGCGGTCAACGGGGGCGCGACCGAGGACGCGCTGCGGCTCATCGACGAAAGCCATGCCCAACTCCTCGACGACCGCCGCACCCTCCAGGCCGTCGAAGCCGCGCTCCGCGACCTGGCACCCGTACCGCTGGAACGCGGCGACGCCTTCATCGGCCCCCTGGCCAGAAGGCTCGGCATCCGCCCTGCCACCCTGCGCAAATGGGAGAACGCCGGACTGGTCCAGCCGCACCGCGACCCGCAGACGGGCTACCGGGTCTACAGCGCGGCCGACATACGCGACGCCCGGCTGGCCCACCAGCTCAGACGGGGCGGATACCTGCTGGGGCAGATCGCCCCGCTGATCGCCCAGGTCCGCTCCGCCGGAGGCGTCGCGCCTCTGGAGCAGACCCTGCGCGACTGGCGGACCCGCCTGTCCGCCCGGGGCCGCGCCATGCTCAAGGGCGCCGCCGACCTGGACGTGTACCTCCGCGCCCGCGAACCTTGAGGTCGAGTCACGTCCACCACAGGAACGGCATGGCCACGGAAGGACGGGGCCATTTCGCTTGATCAGAAGCAGCACGTTGCCCCGACCCCGCGCCGTATTCGGGGAGGACCGTCAAGCCGCTCCGCAGCGGAACACACATGGAGACGCAGGCGAGAGTCGAACTCGCTCGTACGGGCTTTGCAGGCCCGTCTCCGCACCGGCGAACTGCGCCAAGGCCGCCCTCTTGTCTGGGCGGATCGTGCGCGAGGACGGAGCCGAACCGCCACAGCCGAAGCGTCCGGTCTACCGCCGGGTGGGCTCCCCAGGTGCCCAGCTCGCGCATCAGCGGCGTACGTCCGGCGGGATTCGAACCCGCACCGTCCGGCTCCTAAGGCCGGCGCCTCTTCCATTGGGCTACGGACGCCAGAGAGCCGCAGCGGGGACTCGAACCCCGTCCTGCTGGGTGGAAGCCAGCTGCCTTACCAGTTCGGCCTCTGCGGCAATGTGGACTAACGGATCTCGAAACCCTTACCGTCCTTGTGTTCCGCTGTGGAGTTGTCAAAATACCGGTACCGGATTCCGGGCAGGGGAAAGAGAAAAGGCCGCCTGGTGTGCACCTGGCGGCCTCCGAAAGTCCTTCGCGGATCATCCGGAAGCCTGCCTGAGCAGGGCGCAGCCGAGCGCCGCACAACGGCGACAGCGGCACCGTCCCGGTCCGTGCGCGGTGGCTGCGATGGTCATGGCCGGCCTTTCCTGATGTTTCCGTGGCGGCTCTCCGCCCGTGTTCCGTTGTGTCGACAGTAATGGCCGGCACGGCGGCCGTGCCACTTGTTTATTCAGACGCACGGCGCCGCAATATGGTTTTAGCCATTGGGTAGGCACGAAGGCGGACGTGACCAGCCGATCCACTACTAAGGTTGTGGATGTGAGTCCTAGGTCCGTGGGCGCGATGGACGCCGATGAGAAAGTCGACCGGCAGACGCGGATCCTCGAGGCGGTGCTTCGGCTCTTGTCCTTGCAGGGCATATCCGGCGTCAGCATGCGTGCCGTCGCGCGTGCGGCCGGGGTCTCGTTGGGACTGGTGAACTACTACTACGAGGACAAGACGAGCCTGATCCGTGCGGCCCTGCACCGCATCGAGGAGCAGGACGTCGCGATCGTCGAGCCGGACCTCACCCTGGAGCCTGAAGAGCGGCTGCGTGCTGCGCTGAAGCGGGTGGCCGACCCGGAGTTCCTGACGACGGAATACCTGTCCCTGCGACTTCAGCTCTGGGCGCTCGCCCAGGCCCACGAGGACTTCGAGCGCATCAACACGGTGGCCCAGAAACGCTACCGCGCCGGGCTCGCCGCCCTCATCCGTGCGGCCCGCCCCGAGCTGTCGCGCGGCGAGTGCAACAAGCGGGCCACCGACATCGACGTCATCCAGAACGGCTTGTGGCTCACGGCCCTGCTGGGGCTCGACCGCGCCTCGATCGGCAGGAGCGTCGCTCGCTGCGAGGAAATCGCACTCGCCGACTGACTGGTCGCCCGACGGCAAATCTGAACGAACGTCCAGAAGCGCATTGAACGATCGTTCAAACGCTCGTATGCTCCCCCCATGACACCAGTGACCATGGACGACGTACGCCGCGTCGGCACCGGGTTCCACCAGGACCCCGGACGATCGATGTCGCTGCGGTCGGAGGCGTACACGGACCCGCTGTGGCTCGAGGTCGACGTCCGGGCGATCTTCGCCCGCACCTGGCAATGGATCTGCCACGCCGAGAAGCTCGAGTCGCCGGGCAGCTACGTATCGGCAACCGTGGCCGGCATGCCGATCGCGATCGTCCGCGATCGTGACGGGGCGCTGCGCGCGTTCTACAACGTCTGCAAGCACCGTGCCCATGAGCTGCTCACGGGCTCCGGCACCACGCGCAACATCGTCTGCCCCTACCACGTGTGGACCTACGGCCTCGACGGGCAGCTGAAGGCGGCTCGTCGCGCCGACAAGATGGCGACCTTCGACAAGCGCGAGATCTGTCTCGACCAGGTGCGGGTGGAGGAGTTCGGTGGATTCGTCTACGTGAACCTGGACCAGGGCGCCGCTCCGTTGGGTGAGCAGGCCGGGGATCTGGGGGCCGACATCGCCAGGTGGGCTCCCGACGTGGCAGGGCTGACCCACGCGAAGCGGTTGACCTACGACGTCGCCAGCAACTGGAAGAACGTCATCGACAACTTCCTGGAGTGCTACCACTGTCACATCGCCCACAAGGAGTTCGTCGACCTCGTCGACATGGACACCTACGAGGTGAAGACCCACGGCATCTGGTCCAGCCATTTCGCCGAGGCCGGCAAGCACGAGAACGCCGCGTACGACGTGTCGGGTGCGTCAGTCACGCAGCACGCGGTGTGGTGGCTGTGGCCCAACACCTGTCTGCTGCGATACCCCGGTCGCGGCAACTTCATGGTCTTCCAGGTCGTTCCTGCCGGTCCCGGCCGGACCCTGGAGACCTGGGACTTCTACTTCGAGACGGCCGAGCTCGAGGACGCCGAGGCGCAGTCGGTGCGGTACATCGACGAGGTGCTGCAGCAGCAGGACATCGCGCTGGTGGAGAGCGTCCAGCGGGGCATGAGCACCCCGGCCTTCGACCAGGGCCGCATCGTGTACGACCCGTCCGGCTCAGGGCTGTCCGAGCACGGCGTGCATCACTTCCACGGCCTCGTCCTCGACGCCTATCGGTCGTGGGTGGAAGGGGCCGCCGAACGCCGGTAGCCCTCGCCTTCCGAGCCGCGTCGCCGGGCAGAAGCTAAGCGAAGGAAACGGGAGAAATCCGGTCGCAGTCGCCGGCGATCGGCGGCGATGATGGCCGCCATGAAGTTCCGCAAGGACCGAGACCGCTCGCCCCGCGAGATCCTGCTCGAGCTGTACGACTCGCTGGACCGACGCCATCGGCCCGAGGATGTGGCCGATCTGGTGCTGCAGGCGCTGGAAGGGAGCCTGTCCAGGCGCGAGCGGGTGGTGCTCCAGCGCGCGGCCAAGCACTCCTCGCACAACGCGGCATGGTTCTCCTCGATGTCCACGGACTACGCCCGGCCGGTCGGCGGCGCGCGGCAGGTCGCGGCGGCGACCCGGCTGTTCGAGCGCTCCGTGGAGGTCGACCCCGACGACCCGGAATCGCTGCTGGAGTTCGCGACGGCCATGGGGAGCGACATCCGGTGGGCGCCGGACCGTACCGACTTCCTGGCCGACCGGCTCAACCGGGAGTCCCGGGACGCGGCCGGGATGGAGCTGTCCAAGCGACAGTACAACCGGCGCTTCCGCATGCTGCGCAGGCTCGCGGCCAAGGCGGACACCCTGGGCGTCGAGCAGGACAAGCGGCGGCTGCTCATGCTGGGCACGACAGGGTTCGGCGCCGACATCCCGCGCGAGCGTTTCCTCGCCGACGTCGACGCCGCCTGCTTCGTCGCCTACTACACCGCGCGGCGCAAGCTGCGCCGGGAGTTCACCCTGTCGGGGCGGGACAAGCCGTTCGACGAGATCGCCTCCGTCCTGCTCGATCGGTGCACGGACTCCAGCGACTGGTGGCTGATCGCCCAGGTGCGGGCGGCGCCAGACATCCTGGAGCGCCTCACCGAGGAGGAGCGGGGACGCCTTCTCGGCCAGTGGTCGGCGGTCATGCGGCACAGCGCAGGCATGCTCCGCGACCGCTGGAATCCCGGCACCGACCGCGTCTCGATGGTCGTGCGGCCGGGCGACGACTCCACCACGTGGAACAACCTGGCGGTCGCCTACAACGCCGCCCGAGCGGGGTGGCTGGCCTGCCTGGCCTCGCTGGACGCGCTGCGCCTGCTGGACGTGGCCTGCCCCGGCAAGGCCATGCGGCTGATGGCGGGCGACCTGGTGGCCTGGCACCGCGGCGCCGGGGGAGGTGTCGACCCCGACACCGCGGTGTGGGCCGCGTTGCCGCCGCCCTGGGAGGTCCTCGACGGGAGCAGCGCCTGCACCCGCGCCGACGTCGAGGCCGCCTGCCGTACGGCCGGGCTCGACCCGGAGGGCTCCGGTTGGACGGCGCCCGCCGTCCGACGCGGTGTGGCCGTGTTCCGGCCGACGCCCGAGCTGGTGCACGGCGTGAGCATCGCCGACCCGGTCTGGGCGTCCCTGCTGCGGCGGGCGGGAGCGTTCAGCGGCAAGCACGTCAAACCCGAACTCGCCGCCGACGCCGGTCACGGCCTGGCCACCGGGGTGGTGGTGAGCGAACTGCCCGCGGCAGGCCGTCCCGCGGAGTAGGGCAGCGGTGTCGCTCTCGCGGCGGGAAACGCCCACCGATAACCGGTGGCGCTGCCGGGGAGGGACCGAGCAGACTGGTCCAGGCCCGCCGTAGTTCAGTGGTAGAACGCCTGGCTCTTCTTCCAGGTGGTCGCCGGTTCGAGCCCGGTCGGCGGTGCCTGGAAGTGGTCTCGTTGTAGCTCAGAGGTAGAGCGCCCGGCTCGGGACCGGGTGGACGCCGGTTCGAGCCCGGCCGGCGAGGCCCTTCCAGATCTGCCGTGGGCGACGTCTGACCGCGAGGGCAGGCGGCCGGTCCGCCCTCGTGTCCGGCCGACCGCGCCATCGGCGCTCGCCCCCAGCCGCTCTTTCGGCAACCGCCGCATGGCGATCGTCAGGCCGGCGGGAGCGGCAGACCCGCCTCCGGCCGACGTCGGCCAAGCCCTCAAAGCCGTCCGAGGCGCCCCCTGATCCGCCGGCTCGCGATCAGATGATCTCGAGGTTGGCCATCATCCCCATGTCCTCGTGCTCGGCGTTGTGGCAGTGGAAGAGGTAACGGCCGCGGTAGCCGTCGAAGCGGGTGATGATCTCCACGGCTTCGCCGGGTCGTAGCGAGACGGTGTCCTTGAGCCCCGCGTCGTGGGCCAGGGGCGCCCTGCCGCTGCGCGAGAGCACGCGGAAACCGACCAGGTGCAGGTGGACAGGATGGTGGACGTCGGCGACGAGCCGCCAGACCTCGACGTCGCCGAGCCGGGTCGTGACATCGGCGCGGGCAGGGTCGAACGGCAGACCGTCGATGAGCCAGCCGTGACCTGTGTGCATCTGCCCGGCGCGGAAGGCGAACTCGCGCACCCTGACGGCGTCCGATCGCCGCCAGTCCGGCAGGTCGGTGGACAGCGTGCGGGGGACGCGGCTGTCGTCGGCGGCTCTGCGGGCGACGCGGAAGGCCATCACGTCGCGGGTACGGCCGGAGCCGAGCCGGTTGATCACCTTGACGAGGCTGCCGGTCGGGACGCCGGAGAAGTCGACGACCACGTCGTAGCGTTCGGCGGGTGCCATCGGCAGCAGCCGGTGGGTGACCGGGGCGGCGAGCAGTCCCTGGTCGGCGCCGATCTGGACGAGGTCGAGGCGGCGCCCGTCGTCGGTGACCGCTTCGAGTTCGTAGTGGCGGGCGTTGGAGGCGTTGAGGACGCGCAGCCGGTAGCGGGCCGCGTCGACCTCGTGCACGGGCCAGGGGGCGCCGTTGACCAGGATCACGTCGCCGAGGACCCCGGCGAGATACGGCTCGCGGACGCCGGGCCGTACGCGCAGGGTGGGGTCGAGGGAGGGGTAGGCCAGGCTGCCGTCAGCGGCGAACGCCCGGTCGGCGATCATGATGGGCAGCTCGCGTGGTCCGGCGGGCAGGCCGAGGGCGTCCTCGGCGTCGTCGCGGATGATGTGCAGCCCGGCCAGGCCCCGCCAGATCGCGGGGGCGGTGAAGTCCATCCGGTGGTCGTGGTACCACAGCAGCGTGGGCCGCTGGTCCAGCGGGAAGGTGTAGTCCCTGGTCCGCTGGGTCACCACGGCCCTCGGGTCGTGCATGCCGTGTTCGGAACCGTGCCCCGTCTCCAGGGAGTGCTCCCGCCAGCCCTCGGGCAGGACGAGGTCGGTCGGGTACCCGTCGGAAGCCGCCGGGGTCCGTCCGCCGTGCAGGTGCACGACGGTCGGCACGGGCAGCTCGTTGCGGTGCGACACGGTGATCGGCCGGCCGCGGCGCGACTCGATCGTCGGCCCAGGGAAGGTGCCCTCATACGTCCACAGCGGTGTCCTGACACCGGACAGGATCTCCGCGCTCGCTTCGCGCTGGGTGACCTCGTAACGGTCGACTCCGCCCGAGGTGCTGACCGGCGCCAGCACGGAGGGAATCGGCAGCGGCACGCGGAAGGGCGGCGGTAGCGGTACGGCACTGCGCAACTCGGCGCCGGTGATCGACGGCCTGCGCGCCAGCGCCGCCGAGGCCGACAGCCCGGTGGCCGCCATCAGCCCGAGCGCCCCGCCGATGCCCAGCGCCCGCCGCCGGGTCAGGTCCCGGGCATCATGCTCACGCACGGTGGACCTCCCGCCGCGGCAAGGGCCGGAGCCAGACGGCGATGAACAGCACGACGAGCGCGGCGACGGTCATCACACCCAACGGGATGTGCAACCACAGCGCGCCGTCCAGCCCGGCGAAGTACTGCACCGTCTCGGCCGCCACCACGGTCATCGTGGCCGCGAACGGCCAGATCTGACGTAGCCGGATCCACACCACGATCGCCACGATCACCTGCACGTAGCCGATGGAGGTGACCACGTCGGCGCCGATCGCGTGCCAGCGCAGGCTGTCGAAGTCACCGGTCAGATACACCCCGGCGAACACCGGCTGGCCGACGATCGCCACCACATGCGCGCTGACGACGGCCCGCAGTGTCCACCCCGTCGGTGTCGTCCGCTGCGCGGCCATGGTGAGCATGCGATATCCCTCCTCACTTCGTCGTCGCTTTCGCGAACGGCATCGACGCTATGGCCCACTGGTTATCTTGTCTAAGATCAATATCGCTATGGTGTTATGTAGTGGGAGGCATGATGGAGCTGAACACGCTCAGGCAGTTCCTGGTGGTGGCGCGGCTCGAACACCTCAGCCGCGCGGCCGACGAGCTGCGCGTCGCCCAGCCTTCGCTGAGCCGTACCATCGCCCGCTTGGAGAGCGAACTGGGCACACCGCTGTTCGAGCGCAGCGGCCGGCTCCGGCTGAACGACACGGGCAAGCTCTTCCGCGGTCACGTCGAACGCGCTCTCGGTGAGCTCGATGCGGGCCGGCGAGCCGTCGCCGAGGCCACCAGTGAGGGGGTGGGCACGGTGCGACTGGCGTCGGAGACGTTCCTCACCCTCACCGGGCCGCTGGCGGCCTACAAGCGCGCTCATCCCTCCATCGAGGTCGAACTCCGCTGGGCGGCGGCCGAGGACATGGCCCGCCACCTGCGGGCTCAAGAGGTCGACCTGTGTGTCGCCTCGCAGCCGATCCACGCCGAGGGCTTGGAGGCGGTTCAGCTGGTGGACGAGGCGGTGTGGGTGGCCACGTCACTCGATCATCCGCTGGCGGGCCGTACCTCGGTGCGCATCGACGAACTCGCCGACCAGCCCTTCGTCGCCGCCCGCAAGGGGCACTGGCAGCGCAGGCTCCTCGATCGGCTCTTCGCCGCCAGAGGCCTCACACCGAAGATCGTCTGTGAGGTCGACGAGCTCAGCGCCATCGCCGACCTGATCGGCGCGGGGCTCGGCATCGGCCTCGTCCCTTCCATGGCCCGGCGGACCTCCATCCGTGCCCCCATCGCCGCGATCACCGTGGACAGCCCCGACTGCCGTCGCGCGCTCACGCTGTACTGGGGCGCCGACAGCCACCTGTCGACCGCCGCCCGCCTGATGCGCACGGCGATCACCACCTGGAACTGGGCCACCAGCGAACCAGGCGCGCGTTGACCGCACGCTCCAGGATCGCCACGTCATGCCACTGTCGAGGACGCCGATGCGGGCGTGGATGTCCTCGGCTTCCCATGCCGGCGCCAGGCCGCCCCTGCCGCACCGCGCGCGGACCTCGACCGGCGGCCGGATCGAACCCATGGACCACTACGACGAGGGACTCGTCGGCAGCGCGTCCGACGCCATGTGGAAATCGCTCCCTGCCCTGCGATCGCTGACCGTCGAAGGAGCGCTCCTCTTCCACGGGATAGCCGGAGACGCCCTGACCGACCAGCGCCTCCGCGGCGCCACCATCAGCGACGGATCGGCATTCCCCGGCTCCGGCCCGGACCTCGTCACGCTCCCCAACCTCACCACCCTGGAACTGGACACCCGGTCGGACGACTCCACATCAGCACCCTGGACATCGCAAGCCATGAAATCGACGGCGACCCCCTGACCGCCCTCGCAGGCCTGGTCTCACATTTCGTCCACCTGGACCTGTCGGTGGCCGGCCCCATCGCGATCGAAGGCGTCGCCCGCGCACCGACATCGACCGGCTTCTCCCAACCGTCCCTTGACGTAACGAGCTGAGGCGGCTCCAGCAGGCGCGGTGGATGCCGTACTTCCCGGCGGACGCGAAGCCGGCGGAGCTGTGCAACAGGACGACGGCCTGATCGACGATGTTCGCCCAGCAGGGGGGACGAGCGCGCAAGGTTTGCGTTTGAGCGCGCTCGAAGCCGTAGCGTCGCCGCCATGACGACACAGACCTGGATCATCACCGGCGCGTCCCGCGGTTTCGGGCGCGCATTGGCGGAGTCGGCGCTCGCGGCGGGAGACCGCGTGGTGGCGGCGGTGCGCCGGCCCGAGAGCATGGCCGACCTGGAGGCCGAGTACCCGGACAACTGCCTGATCGCGAAGTTCGACGCCCGAGACGTCGCTGCTGCCGCGGACCTCGTGCGGGACACCCTCGACCGCTTCGGTCAACTCGACGTGCTCGTCAACAACGCGGGCCGGGCCGTGGTCGGAGCGGTCGAGGAGGTCAGCGACGCGCAACTGCGTGAACTGATGGATCTGCACCTGTTCGGGCCTGCCGCGCTCGTCCGTGCGGCGCTGCCGGCGATGCGCGCGCGGGGCGCCGGGACGATCGTGCAGATGAGCAGCCAGGGTGGGCGGATGTCGTTCCCCGGCGTGTCGACGTACTCCGCGTCGAAGTTCGCCCTCGAAGGCTGGTCCGAGGCCCTGGCCGGGGAAGTCGCGCCGTTCGGGATCCGCGTGATGATCGTTGAGCCCAGCCGCTTCCGGACCGACTTCAACGCGGGGGACGTGCTCGAGTTCGCCGAGGCGTCCGAAACCTACAGTGACGTGCTCGCCGCCGTCCGCGCGGACATGGCCGGAGCCGACGGTCTCCAGGAAGGCGACCCGGCGCGGGCGGCGGACATCATCGTGTCCCTCGCGCACAGTGACGAGGTGCCGCTGCGGCTGCCGCTCGGGCGCGAGGCGGTCGAGCGTATCTCGGGTGCGTACCGGCGTGGCCTGGACGAGGTCGACCGGTGGGCCGAGATCGCCCGCAGCGCCGACTTCGAGGACGTCCCGGCGTCGGTCCGGCCGATTTAGGCTGGCTGTCATGGCCACCGACGATCTGATGACCAGGGCGCTCGACACGCTCGGGGACGACGGCCCGCTGTCGGTTGAGGCGATCCACCGCCTCACCGACCTGGCCGAGGTGCCCGAGTCGATGACGATCGCCGAGGTCGCCGACCTCCTCGACCTCTCTCCTCACACGCTGCGCTACTACGAGCGGGCCGGGCTGGTCGAGGTGGCCCGTGACAGCAGCGGTCACCGGGTCTACGACGCAGAGGCGGTGCGGCGCCTGGTGTTCCTCACCAGGATGCGGCTGTCCGGCATGCCGATGCGCGACCTGCAGCACTACATCTCACTGGTCGACGCCGGGGAGCACACCGTGCCCGAGCGGCTCGACATGCTGGTCGAACATCGCGACACCACCCGCCGCCGGATCCGTGAGCTGACCCTTTCCCTCATGGCGATCGAGTACAAGATCGCCACATACGGAGGCTCGACCGGGCAGGACGTCGCGGCCCTCGACACCGCCACCGGCGCCGACCGCACGTTCCGAACCGCGCTTGTTCACGCCCGCTCCGCCTCGTGATGGTGTAGGCGAGGAGCGGCGGCGCCTGCGGGCGTGTACTGGCGCCAGGCGGAGAGCCTGGCCTGGCATCCCCCGTATGGAGGATGCCGGGCGACGAGATGGGCGATGCCGCCTGTCCCGACACGACGGGAACCTTGAGGCATGGAAGCCATCGAGGTGACAGACCTGCGCAAGACGTACGGGGGCACGAACGTCGTGGACGGCGTCACGTTCACGGTCCACGCCGGTGAGACCTTCGGCATCGCCGGCCACAACGGGGCGGGCAAGACCACCACCGTCGAATGCCTCATCGGGCTGCGGCGGGCCGACGGAGGCAGCGTGCGGGTCCTGGGGGAGGACCCGGCACGCCGGCGCCGGGCCCTGGCCCAGCGCATCGGCGCCCAACTCCAGGACAGCGCGCTACCGGAGCGGATGAAGGTCGCCGAGGCGCTGCACGCCTTCGCCTGCTTCTATCGCCACCCCGCCGACTGGCGGGAGGTCATGGAGCGCTGGGGCCTGACCCCGCTGGCGCGCAAGGCGTACGGTGACCTGTCCGGCGGGCAGAAGCAGCGGCTGATGCTCGCCCTGGCCCTGGTCGGCGACCCCGAGGTGGTCGTGCTGGACGAACTGACCACCGGCCTGGACCCGATCGCCCGCCGGGAGACCTGGCGACTGGTGCGCGAGCTGAAGACCTCCGGCACCACCGTGGTGCTGGTCAGCCACTACTTCGACGAGACCGAGGCCCTGTGCGACCGCCTGGCGGTCCTGGCCCGTGGCCGGATCCGGGCCATGGGCACCCCGGACGAGATCATCGCCCGGACCGGCACCGCCAGCCTGGAAGAGGCGTACTTCGCCCTGGAAGGAGCGGACCGATGAAGGCGTTCGCCGCTTTGACGGCCACCGAGCTGAGGCTGCTGCTGCGTGATCCTGCCTCGGTGTTCTTCATGCTGGCCTTCCCGCTGATGCTGCTGGTGCTCAAGCGCGGCGACACCGGCGCGGTCCCGGGGTACGTCGCGATGATCGCGGCCATCGGTGGCATGGGCGCGCTGCCCGGCATCGTGGCCGCCTACCGCGAGCGCAAGGTGCTCAAGCGGCTGGCGACCACGCCGATCTCTCCCGTGCTGCTGCTGGCCGCGCAGTTGGTGGCGCAGGTCGCCGCGGCCCTGGCGGGCTCGGTGCTGCTGATCGCCGCCGCGATCGTCGTGTTCGGCACGCGGCCGCCCGCGAACGTGCCCCTGCTGGCGGTGGCGTTCCTGCTGTGCTCGGTGGCGGTCTGCGCGATCGGGTTCGTGATCGCCGCGATCGTGCGCAACACCAGGGGCGCCGGCCTGATCGGCATGCTGGTCATGTTCCCGATGATCTTCCTGGCGGGGGCGGCCGTGCCCAGGAAGTCCCTGCCCGGCTCGCTGCGGCAGATCGGCGACTTCCTGCCCCTGACCCCGGGCGTGGACGCGCTGACCAGTGCCTGGAGCGGCACCGCCGCGCTCTTCCCGATGCTGATCCTGATCGGGATAATCGTTGCGGGCACGACCCTGGCCGGCGCGCTGTTCCGATGGGAGTGACGAGGTGAACGTCTGGGAGGCGCGCTGGCTGCGCGCCTTCCACATGCTGTTCTACGCCTGCCTGGCGCTCGGCCTGGTGCTGTCGTTCGGCGAGGACGCCGGCCCAGGCCCGGTGAGCCTGGGCCTGCTCGCGCTGCTGGCCGGCTGGCACTGGTTCTTCGTCCTGCGCCGCCCGCACCTGCTCGGCCGGCTCCACCCCATGGCGTTCCACCTGGCCGTGCTGTGCGCGCTGTACGTCGCGCTGGTACTCACGGACCGCTCGTTCGATGTGGTGATCTTCGGGCTGATGCCCCAGCCGTACCTGATGCTCTCCACCCCGTGGTCGTACGCGGGGGCGGTGGCGACGATCCTGTGCACCTTCGCCGCCAGGGGCTACCTGGACGACCCCAACGCCCTGTGGCGGCTCGTCGGGAGCTGCGGCCTGGTGGTGGCGATCGGCCTGTTCGTGGCCTACGTGTTGCGGCAGAGCGCGCAGAACAAGACGGTCGGCGTGCTGGAGGAGCGGGCGAGGCTCGCCAGGGAGATCCACGACACCCTCGCCCAGGGCCTGAGCGGGATCATCACCCAGTTGGAGGCGGCCGAGCAGGCCATGCCCGAGCAGGGCAGGCCCGACCTGCCCGCCGTACGCAGGAGGATCGCGCTGGCCAAGGAACTGGCCCGCGACAACCTCCAGGAGGCCAGGCGCTCGGTGGACGCGCTGCGGCCTGGCCCGCTGCAGGAAGCGCACCTGGACGCGGCGCTCGCGCAGGTCGCCGAGCGGTGGTCGCGCACATCCGAGGTGAGCGCCACCGTGACGGTGGAGGGCACGCCCCGGCCGCTGACGGCCGAGGTGGGCGCCACGCTGCTGCGCGCGGCGCAGGAGGGGCTGTCCAACGCGGCCAAGCACGCGCGGGCGGACCGGGTGGCCATCACACTGACCTACATGGACGACGAGGTGACGCTGGACGTGTTCGACGACGGCACGGGCTTCGACCCGGGCGCGCACGGTTCCGGTTACGGGCTGGCGGCCATGCGTGAGCGCGCCCGCGGCGTGGGCGGCACGCTGACGGTCGAGTCGGCGCCGGGAGAGGGGACGGCACTGTGCCTGCGCATCCCCTCAAACTGATGATCGTCGATGACCATCCGGTGGTCCGCGACGGGCTGCGCGGCATGTTCGACAACGTGGACGACATCGAGGTGGTGGCCGAGGCGTCCGACGGGTTCGAGGCGCTGGCCATGGCCAGGAGGGCGGGCCCGGACGTCGTGCTCATGGACCTGCGCATGCCCGGCCTCGACGGCGTCGGCGCGATCCAGCGGTTGCGGGTCGACCACCCGGAGATCAAGGTGATCGTGCTGACTACCTACGACACAGACGCCGACGTGACGCGGGCCATGGCGGCCGGGGTCGCGGGCTACCTGCTCAAGGACGCGCCCCGCGAGGAGTTGCACCGGGCCGTGCGAACGGCCGCGGCGGGCGGCGCCGTACTGGCCCCGTCGGTCGCCTCCGCGCTCATCGGCCGGCCCGCGGGGCAGGAGCCGAGCCTGCGCGAGCTGGAGGTGCTGCGCCTGGTGGCCCGGGGGGCGGCCAACAAGGAGATCGCCAGGACCCTGCTGATCAGCGAGACGACCGTGAAGACGCACCTCAAGCACGTCTTCGCCAAGCTCGGCGTCGAGACCCGGGCCGCGGCGGTCGTCGTGGCCATGGAGCGCGGGCTCCTGTAGTGCCGGCGATCGGACAGATGCGGAACAGAGCAGGCGGGATCGGTGAACAGGGCCTCCAGCCGGGCGGCCGGTCTGGGCGGATGCGGTTCACAGCTCTGCCGGTGTGACAGGTCACCCTGCGTCACTGGTAACACACGCTTCACTCCTCCGTCATATCACTCAGAGCGTTCATCGGACTACTTTCGGTCGCAGCGGGTGGTGACCGCCGAAGCCCAGCGCAACGGCGAAGGGATCACCTCTCGGCTGAAGAGCGGACGGCGGCATGACCGAACGCCGGTCATGCCCCGCGATCTGCACCGTTGGCCGCCCGGGGACGACGCCTCGGGGCAGAGCGAAGGCGAGGTGGCAGAGTGCATCTGACTCCGCACGAACAGGAACGCCTGATGATCCATGTGGCCGCGGACGTGGCCCGGAGGCGTAGAGAACGGGGGGTTCTCCTCAACTATCCGGAGGCGGTCGCGCTGATCACGGCACATGTGCTGGAGGCGGCCCGGGACGGCAAGTCCGTCCATGAGCTCATGTCCGCCGAGGAGAAGATCCTCTCCCGTGACGAAGTCATGGAGGGCGTCCCGGAGATGATCTCCGACATTCAGATCGAGGCGACGTTCCGCGACGGCACCAAGCTGGTCACCATCCGCGACGCCTTCGCCGAAACGGGAACGGAGGCGCTGGTTCATCCGGGGAAGATCGACCATCCTGAGGGCGCTGAGCCGGTGGCCTTCAACGAGGGCCGCGAGATCACGATCGTGTCCGTCACCAACAGTGACGACCGCCCCATCCAGGTGGGTTCTCACTACCACTTCTACGAGGCCAACCCCCGCCTCAGCTTCGACCGTTCCGCCGCCTACGGCAAGCGCCTGCACATTCCCGCCGGCAGTTCTGTCCGGTTCGAGCCTCGATGCACCAGGACGGTCACGCTCGTGCCCATCGAGGGCAGGCGCATCGTCGCCGGCCTGCGCGGCGAGGTCGGGGGGCAGCTCGATGGATGAGCCCCTGACAGACGCGGCGGCGGACGCGCCCGACGAGCTGGCGGCAGGGGCGTCGTCGCGGGATGGCGTGCCAGGCCCGGAGATCCTGCCGATCGATCAGCCGCTGACCCGGGTCCAGTACGCCGACCGGTTCGGGCCGACGGTCGGCGACCGCATCCGGCTGGCCGACACCAACCTCCGGATCGAGATCAGTGAGGACTGGTCGGGTGGTCCGGGGCGCAGCGGCAACGAGGTCATCTTCGGCGGCGGCAAGGTGATCCGTGAATCGATGGGGCAGTCCTGCGCGCCGCGCGACTCGGCGAGATTCGGCGCCCCGCAGCCGCCCGACACGGTCATCACCGGCGCGGTCGTCCTGGACCATTGGGGCGTGATCAAGGCCGACGTGGCCATCCGTGACGGCCGGATCGTCGCGCTCGGCAAGGCCTACAACGACGAGACCATGGACCGGCTGCACGACGGGCACCAGCGGGCCACGGACTTCCTGATCGGCCCCGAGACCGAGGTCATCGCGGGCAACGGCAAGATCCTCACCGCGGGCGGCATCGACACCCACGTGCACTTCATCTGCCCCGAGCAGGTGACCGAGGCACTCGCCGCGGGCGTCACCACCCTGATCGGCGGTGGTACGGGCCCGGCCGAAGGCAGCACCGCCACCACCGTCACGCCCGGTGCCTGGCACATCGCCCGCCTGTTCGAGGCGCTGGACGCCTTCCCGGTCAACATCGGGCTGCTCGGCAAGGGCAACACCATGTCCACCGAGTCCCTCTACAACCAGGTGGAAGGGGGAATCCTCGGTTTCAAGATCCACGAGGACTGGGGTGCCACCCCGGCCGTCCTGCGCCGGTGCCTGGAGGTGTGCCGGGCGACCGGCGTCCAGCTGGCCCTGCACGCCGACTCGCTGAACGAGGCGGGCGCGGTCGCCGACACCATCGACGCCATCGGCGACCACCCCATCCACGTCTTCCACATCGAGGGCGCCGGCGGCGGCCACGCCCCCGACATGATCACGATGGCGAGCCTGCCGAACGTGCTGCCCGCCTCCACCAACCCCACCCGCCCCTTCACCGTCAACACGGTCAAGGAGCACATCGACATGGTGATGGTCTGCCACCACCTCAACCCGCTGGTGCCGGAGGACCTGGCCTTCGCCGAGTCGCGGATCCGGCCCTCCACGATGGCCGCCGAGGACATCCTGCACGACCTCGGCGCCATCTCGATCATGTCGTCGGACGCCCAGGCGATGGGACGCATCGGCGAGATGATCATACGGACGTGGCAGACCGCGCACGTGATGAAGGCCCGGCGCGGCCCGTTGGACGGCGACCAGGCCGGCGACGACGGGGCCGACAACCACCGCGCCCGCCGCTACGTCGCCAAATACACCATCAACCCGGCCATCGCGCACGGCATCGATCACGAGGTCGGCTCGGTCGAGGTGGGCAAGATGGCCGACCTGGTGCTGTGGGAGCCGAAGTTCTTCGGCGTCAAGCCGCACCGGGTGATCAAGGGCGGCCAGATCGCCTACGCGCAGGTGGGTGACGCCAACGCCTCCATCACCACCCCGCAGCCGATCCTGCCCCGCCCCATGTGGGGGGCCAGTGGCCGGGCACCTGCCGCCAACGCGGTCAACTTCGTCACCGAACACGCCATCAAGTCCGGCCTGCCCGAACGGCTCACGGTGGGCAAGGAGTTCAAGGCCATCCGCGACACCCGCAAGGTGTTCAAGGCCGACATGCGGGAGAACAACGCCTGCCCCGACATCCGCATCGATCCCGACACCTTCGAGGTCGTGATCGGTGGAGCGGAGGCCAAGGACGTCAAGACGGAGATCGACGACCAGCTGGTCGACGGCACCCGGTTCGCCGACACGCTGCCCATGGCCCAGCGCTACTTCCTGTTCTGACCACCGCCCCGGAACGGCCCGCCGCGCGTGCAAACCGGGGGCACGCTCCATGTCAGCGAAAGGTGAGTCACGCACCATGAACCGTGCCGCCCTGCTCGTCCTGGCCGACGGTCGATTCCCCGCCGGAGGGCATGCCCACTCCGGCGGGGCCGAGGCGGCGGTCACGGCGGGACGGGTGCGTGACGTGGCGAGCCTGCAGGAGTTCTGCCGCGGCCGGCTGTACACCAGCGGCCTGGTCGCGGCGGGCCTGGCCGCCGCGGCCGCCGCCGGGTACGACCCGCTGCTGCTGGAAGAGGCGGCCGACGCCCGCACCGCCGCCCCCGCCCTGCGGCACACCGCGCGCAGGCTCGGCCGGCAGCTGCTGCGGGCCGCCCGAGTCGCCTGGCCCTGCTCCGAGCTCGACTCCCTCGCCGCGGCGCTGCCGCGGGGCGCTCATCACCCTGTGGTGCTCGGCCTGGCCGCCCGCTCCGCCGGGCTGACCCCGCTGGACGCCGCGTACGTGGCGGCCTATGAGAGCGTCGGCGGCCCGGTCAGCGCGACCGTGCGCCTGCTCAGACTGGACCCCTTCGACGCCACCGCCGTCCTGGCCCGCCTGGCCGCCGACATCGACCACGTCGCGGCCCGGGCGGCCGAAGCCGCACAGCGCGTCCACACCGACGGACCGGCCGCGCTGCCGGCCGTCTCCGCGCCGCTGCTCGACATCACCGCCGAACAGCACGCCGCCCGCCCCACCCGTCTGTTCGCCTCCTGAGCACCCCTTCACCCCCGGAGCAGCCATGCACCTCCACCACAGCGACACCTTCCCCGAAGCCCACGCCCACGGCCCCGGCGGTTCCTCCTCCCGTCCTGACGGCCGTCGCCGCGCCCTGCGCATCGGCCTGGGCGGGCCGGTCGGCTCCGGCAAGACCGCCACCGTCGCCGCCCTGTGCCGCGCGCTGCGCGAGGAGCTGTCCATCGCCGTCGTGACCAACGACATCTACACCCGCGAGGACGCCGAGTTCCTGCTGCGCGAGGCCGTCCTGCCCGCTGAGCGCATCACCGCGGTCCAGACCGGCGCCTGCCCGCACACCGCCATCCGCGACGACATCTCCGCCAACCTCGAAGCCGTCGAAGACCTGGAAGAACACCTGGGCCCGCTCGATCTGATCCTCGTCGAATCAGGCGGCGACAACCTCACCGCGACCTTCTCCACAGGCCTGGCCGACGCGCAGATCTTCGTCATCGACGTCGCCGGCGGCGACGACATCCCCCGCAAGGGCGGCCCCGGCGTCACCTCCTCCGACCTGCTGGTCATCAACAAGACCGACCTCGCCCCCTACGTCGGTGCCGACCTGGAAGCCATGGCACGCGACGCCGAGACCCAGCGCGGCCACCGTCCCACCGTCTTGACCGCGGTCAAGACCGACGGCGGCATCACACCTGTGGCCGACTGGATCCGCCGGCGCCTGGCCGCCTGGACCGCGGGCCCCGCATGACACTCGCGCCCTCTGCACCCACACCGGCCGGGCGGTCCGCGCCGGGTGTGCATGCCACCGCCCGCATTCGGGCGACCCACGCGGGCAACACCACCGCCCTCCCGCTCCTCGCCGGTGACGGCCCTTTCGACCTGCGCCGCGGCCGCTCACACGGCAACCAGGCGCGGGTGTGCGTCCTCGCCGCCATGAGCGCCCCCCTGGGCGGCGATCGGCTGCGCATCGAGGCCACCGCCGAGCACGACGCACACCTGCACATCACCTCCGCCGCCGCCACCATCGCCCTGCGTGGCCCCACCACCGAGCACGCCACCTACGACGTGCACCTGACCGTTGCCGAGCGGGCAAGCCTGCACTGGCTGCCCCAGCCGCTGATCTCCGCCGCCCGCAGCAACCTGCGCCAGAGCTGCACCATCGACCTCGCCCCGACCGCACGACTCCTCCTACGTGAAGAAATCGTCCTCGGCCGCGCCGGCGAGCCGCCGGGCCGGCTGGCCACCCGCCTCACCGTCCGGCGCGACAGTCGCCCCCTGCTGGACCAGCAGGCGATGTACGGCCCCGGCGCACCCGGCTGGGACGGCCCCGCCGTCCTGGCCGGCCACCGCGCCGTCGGCCAGATCCTCATCATCGATCCGGCCCTGCAGCCGCAACCGCCCCACGTCCGGCTGCTCGGCGACGACCCGGAAGCCGGCCAGGCCCTGCTGGCCCCCCTGGCCGGGCCCGCCATCCTGATCACCGCCCTGGCCCCGGACACCCTGCACCTACGCCGCCTGCTGGATGCGGCGCACCCCACCCCGTGAACACCTCACCGCATCGCCCCAACCTGGTGCACTGAACGGCTCCACTGGGTTGTGCAGGATCAGCTCCCTGTTCCTGGCTGCGGGGGTCGTCGGCCTGGGTCCACTCGGCGTCGACGCGCATGGTGGTCCTGCGCTCGTCGTCGTACGGGTCCCGGCCAGGGGCGCCGGTCCTGGCGAACCGGACCCGGATCTCGCGCATGCGGGGCGGCGCGATCCGCGGGTGACTTGCCGGGGCCGACCGGAGCGCCGCTCCGCCGGATCTCCTCACCCGATGACAACGGCCGCTCCCGCCCGAGGGCGGTAATGGTGTGATCGATGGCGAGGGCGTAGGCGCGCTGCGTGTTCGGGATGGCCAGCTGGGCACTGTCAGAGCCTTGCCAGTCAGCCGCCGGCTGCCCACTCCGTGTTCAGTACGCGAGTTCGTCCTTTGTGGTCAGCGAGTCCGGGTCAGGGTGCTGGGTGCTCCGGGCGGCCAGGCTCTGCCGCCACTGCTCCATGGCCTTCCCGAGGGACTCGGTCACGAGGTGAAGGAATTCGGCGGAGGACTTGAAGCGGGCGCCCGCCGGGGTTGCGACCCCGAGAATCTCGGCTCCGCGCTGCGACGCGGCCTCCAGGGCGTCGTTCGTCTGCACAGCCGCAAGGGTGGACCGGAGCCAGATCTCATCGTCGATGACATAGCGTTCGCGGCGCCCGCCGGGAACCCGCTCCCGCGTGAGCAGTCCCTGCTGTTCGAGGAAGGTGACGGCGTGCGAGATCGACGCCGGGCTGACGCGAAGCCGCTGGACCAGCTCGGCGGCGGTGAGGGCGCCGGAGTCGGTGATGTACAGGCAGGCCAGCACCCTGGCCGTCATCTGGGGGAGCCCCTGCTGAACGAGGAGATCGGTGAAGGACTCGGTGAAGTCCTGAACCGCTCGGGGGTCACGCCCGTGGTCGCCGTGGGGGACCGGCGGCGCCGGAGACTGAGCCTGCTTGCGTCGGCGCGCACGGTGGCGTGTGGCCTCGTGCGCCCGGTCCGCCCCGTAGCCGTCGGGGCCGCCGTTGCGGGTGACCTCCCGCATGATGGTCGAGGCGGGCCGCCCGAGAAGCCGACCGATCTCTGCGTATCCGAGTCCCTCGGCCAGCCCCGTAGCGATGCGCTGCCGGTCCTCATTGGTGAGCCTGCCTCCGGGCATCGGTGCTTGTTTCCTCTCGCTCGACATGCGCGAAGCTCGGCGCCCGCGTACCCCGCTGCACAGTATGCATTCACGCGCAGTCCATTGCAATTCTGACCCTGATCACCCATTGCGTTCAGCATCACAATCATTGCAATGCGCGCTCTTTGGTCCGCAAGAGCAGGGGCAATGCTCTTCTTTGCTTGTTGACTGATGTGTAAACGCAATGTAGTGTCGCAGACGTTCAGGGATTCCCGAACACATGCGGCGCCGGTGGCGCATGACCGAGCCCCGGCTCGCCGAGGCCATGGGTGCCACGCCGGGACGGGCTCGCAGAGATCGAACATTTGAGGCAGGGAGCTACGTGATGGACACAAGCAACAGCGGCTTCTCCGCGGCAGGGCTGCGCAGGCTGCGCGAGGTGCTGACGCGGCATGTCGACTCCGGGAAGATTCCCGGGCTGGTCGCCCTGGTCAGCCGGGGCGGTGAGACGCACGTCGAGGCGATCGGGACGATGCGCCATGACGGCGGCCCGCCGATGAGCCGGGACATGATCTTCCGGATGGCCTCGACGTCGAAGCCGGTTTCGATGGCGGCCGCGATGGTGTTGCTGGACGAGTGCAGGCTGCGGCTGGATGACCCGGTCGATGCGTGGCTGCCGGAACTGGCCGACCGACGGGTGCTGAAGCGGAGCGACGGCCCGCTGGACGACACCGTGCCGGCGCGGCGGCCGATCACCGTGCGGGACGTGCTGACCTCCACGTTCGGGCTCGGCATGGACATGACGTCGCTCGGCACCCCGATCATGAACGCGATCTTCGAGCAGGGGCTCACGCCCAATCTTCCGGTGCCGATGCCCGGGCCGGATGAGTGGATGCGCCGCCTGGGCACGCTCCCGCTGATGCACCAGCCCGGACAGCGCTGGCAGTACCACATCAGCAACGATCTGCTCGGCGTGCTGGTGGCCAGGGTCACCGGCCAGTCGTTCGAGACGTTCCTGCGCGAACGCGTCTTCGACCCGCTGGGGATGAAGGACACCGGGTTCCACGTGCCCGCCGACAAGATCGACCGGCTGCCGACCCTGTACGCCCCCGACCCGCAGACCGGACAGTTCCTCGTGTGGGACGAGGCCAAGGGGGGACGCCACAGCCGGCCTCCGGCGTTCCAGGGCGGTGGCGGCGGTCTGGTCTCTACCGTCGACGACTACCACGCCTACTTCCGGATGCTGCTCAACGGCGGGATGCACGGCAGCGAGCGGATCCTGTCCAGGCCCGCCGTCGAGCTGATGACCACCAACCGCCTGACGCCCGAGCAGAACGCCGCCCGCAACGCCATGGCCCTCGACAACGTCCACATCTCGCACGGCCAGGGGCAGCACGGCGGCTGGGGCTTCGGGATGGCGGTGCGCACCTACCGCGGCGACTACGCCCCCGTCGGCCAGTTCGGCTGGGACGGCGGGAGCGGCACCGCGACCTACGCCGACCCGGCCAACCAGCTCACCGGAATCCTGCTCACGCAGGTCGGGGCGTCCACCCCGGATTCGACGCGGCTGATCCACGACTTCTGGACCATGCTCTACCAGGCGATCGACGACTGACCCCGCGCCCTCGCCCGGTAGGCCGGCCCTCACCCCGCATTCCACCATCCGCCCGTTCCATCGAATTTCCTGACAGCTTTGAAGGAGCACACCACCATGTCCATCACCCTGACCGACCAGGACAAGTCCACCCTGCGCACCGCCGCCTACGGCGCCGTCTCGCTGCTGGCCGCCGCCGATGCCACCGGCAAGCCCCACAAGGTCGCCACCGAGGGCTCCATCGCCCTGGCCTCCGCGACCGGCCTGGTCGGCCACGTGCTCGCCGAGAAGACCAGGGACATCACCCTGGACGGCAAGTCCGTGGCCGCGATCGCCGACCACGTGCTGCCGGCCCTGACGGCCGCCATGAGCCTGCTCAAGAAGCAGGATCCGGCAGAGGCCGACAACTTCCGCAGCACCGTCCTGGTCGCCGTCGAAGCAGCCGCCCGCAACCACCAGGGCGAGCCCAGCCCCACCCTGGCCGAGATGACCCGCAAGATCACCGCAGCCCTCGACGCCGCTTGATTGCGATGTCCCGGGGCCTCCGGTCACCGGGACGCGGCGGCGTGCCGGGGCAGGGAGGGGGCGAGCCCTGCCAAGGCGGCCACGCCGGCTCGCTCGCCCCTTGCCGACGCCCGCCGGCATGGACGTTGCGGAGTCAGCTCGCCGTCCTGGAACACGGTGTCACCCGGCAGGGTGTCCGCTGCTGTGCGGGAATGCTGCCAGCCGCGCCTAACGGGTGATCTCCATCTGGGCCATCATCCCCATCTGGGAGTGTTCGAGCAGGTGGCAGTGGTAGAGGAAGCGCCCGGTGTAGTCGCCGAAGGTGGCCTGCACCCGAACCGACTCCCCGGGCCGGATGTGCACGGTGTCCTTGCGGCCCGTCTCGCCCGGTAGCGGCGGGTTGCCGTCGCGGTCCAGCACCCGGAACTGCACCAGGTGGGTGTGGAAGTTGTGCGGCACCTGGTACTCGACGTCGCCGTTGGTGATGCGCCAGATCTCGGTGGTGCCCAGCTTGATCTTCGCGTCGATGCGGTCCGGGTCGAACGGCCGGCCGTTGATCAGGCCCATCGGCACGTCGCCGACGAACCCGAATCCGAGCACGACCTCGCGGGTGGCGGTCGCCTCCGGCAGGGGAGGCAGCTCCCGCAACCGGTCGGGTACGCGGCTGTTGTCGCGGGCCCGCCGTACGACGTCGAAGCGGAGCACCGGCCCGGTCGTGTCGGCCAGCACCAGCTGGGTGCCCAAGGGATGGCGGGAGAAGTCGACCACGATCTCGACGCGCTCGCCGGGGCTGAGCAGCAGCGTGCTCCGCGGCACCGGGGCGGGCAGCAGGCCGCCGTCGGTGGCGATCTGCGTCATCTCGACTCCGCCCAGGCTGAGGGTGAAGTCGCGGTGGGTGGAGACGTTGAGCAGGCGCAGGCGGTACTTGCGCGCCGCGACCGGGAAGTACGGCGAGGGCTTGCCGTTGGCCAGGAGGGTGGTGCGGTACTCGGGCTCGGCGAAGACGAGGGCCCCGGACTCGTCGAAGGCGGCGTCGCGAAGCAGGATCGGGATGTCGTACTCGCCGCCGGGCAGCCCGAGATGCCGCTCGCTGTCATCTTCCAGCAGGTAGGCGCCGTGCAGGCCGCGGAAGACGTGCTCGGCCTCGGTGTGGTGGCTGTGATCGTGGTACCACAACGTCGCGCCCTGCTGCCGGTTGGGATAGTTGTAGAGCTTGGCACCCCCGGGCTGGATGAGGTCCATGGGGTGGCCGTCGCTGACGGCCGGCACGTGCCCACCGTGCAGGTGCACGTTGGAGGGCGCCTCCAGGCGGTTGCGGAAGGTGATCAGGGTACGGCGCGCACTCTTGGCGCGGATGGTCGGACCGACGAACTGGTTGCCGTAGGAGAGCACGGGAGTCCGGACACCGGGCAGGATCTCCGCCTCGATCTGGCGGATGGCCAGCTCATAGACATCGGCTTCGGGCAGCTGGGCGATCGGCCGCAGCACCTGCGGCACGGGCATGCGCGCAGAGAAGGGGGCGACCGGCGCCCGGGTGGAGACGACGGTTTTGGGGGAGGTCGAATGGTGCGTGTGGCCGGGGCCGGGCGGGGTTTCCCGGGTCACGGCCGATGATTCCAGCGCCTTGGGCAACAAGACCGCCGCCCCTGCGACTCCGCCGAGCGTGAATAACTTCCTGCGACTCAGCATTTCCACCCCAATCACTGCAGAAGCTGGAGAGCCATATCTTGCGCGCGGCGACCCCGCATTTCGGCGATCTCGCAAGACCTCTTGCAGCATTCGTGGGTGTGGCGGCGGCGGCAGACGGGGGGTTCCGGCCGGCCGTTCCCTGGTCGAGCCCGCCAGGTGTTCCACGCCACGCTGGATGTGGACGTAGTGGGGTTGTCGGTCGTTGATGGTGTTGATCAGTGACCGAGGGGTGGGTTGGGCATGTCCGGTTTCATGTGCGACGCCATCGTGAGCATGAGCGCCTGTGGCGCAACCGGGAGATCTTGCTTCTGGCCATCAGTCGGCCTGGCTGTGCCTCGGGGGTGAGGAACCGGCGGACAGCCGTTGGCGCTGAGAAGGATCAAGAAGGGGTGTGGCCGGAACACGGCAGAAGCGGGCCGGGCGTCATCTGAGAGCGCACGGCAGCATCAACACCAACAGCCCCGCCGAGCTCGCTCAGCGGGGCTTCTTCACGCCGTCTTCTTGCACATCGCGGATGGCAGCGTCCTGATCATTTTGAGTGGCAACCAACACCATGTGGGCCTGTAAGCACCACCACAGGAACGTCCCTAGAACCTTCGATTCGGGAGGCTCGACAGCCGACGGGCGGGGCTCGGTCGTCAGCTGTCGAGTCTGGCCGCTTGCATGGCGCGCAGCCGCCGCATGAACAGGACGGTGACGATCGCCGCCGGTAGGACCAGTGTGTGCACGACCGCGCTGGCCCAGGTCACCCACGTGATTTCGTACCTCCCGTATTCCTCTTCGAGGAGTGTCGTCCCATCGATCCAGTACAGGGGCCAGGTCAGGAGGCAAGTGACCAGGCAGAAGAACCACCATGTGTGCAGGAGACCGGCCGGGGCGGTCGTGCCATCGCGTCCCGGCGGGCTGGAGGCGTGCCAGACGTCGTCGGCGATCTGCTTGGGCAGCCACAGGTTGCCGATCGGGACGAGCCAGCCATACACGGCCATGGAGGGCCCGTAACGCAGCTGGCCGGGCGCGAGCCGTTCGGCGATGACGCGTACCCGGTGGAACCACAGCAGCCACGCCGCCACCAGTCCCAGGCCGAAGACGTTCTGAGCCACCCACATGATGGTGGTAGCCGGCTCGTAGTGATCCTCTACCACGTGGAAGCCCCACCCCATGTTGTAGAGGAGGTAGCCCTGGTGGACCACCGTGGTCACCGAGATCAGGGTGAACAGAGCGAGCAGCCCGTAGACGGTGAAGGCAGGCCATCGCGGTTCGCTGCCGTGGCGTCGGCGGCGTTCGTTGACCAGTAGCGGCTGGGGTGCGCGCGGCTGACCCGGTTGGGCGGACGGCGGCGCCATCGCCTGTGGGCCGCCGCTGCCGGTGGTGGCCGCGTCGTGCAAGGCGGTCAATGCCATGGTCCGGCGCTCAGTGATGACCTGAGTGAGCGGCTCCGGCAGCCACTGTCGCTGGCCGGGCGCGGCGAGCGTGGCGAGGCGATCCAGCACATGCGGCAAGCCCGGCCGGGCGGCGGGGTCCTTGGCCAGGCAGGCCGCCACCAGAGCGGCCAAGGAGGCGGGCACTCCCTGAAGATCGGGGTCGGCGTGCACCACGCGGAAGACGACCGCGTGGACGGGCCCCGTTCCGAAGGGGCTGCGGCCGGTCACGGTGAAGGCGAGCACGCAGCCGAGCGAGAACACGTCCGAGGGCGGCCCGACCTCCCGGGCCATGGCCTGTTCGGGGGACATAAACGCGGCGGTGCCCAGCACGGTGGAGGTCTGGGTGTGGCTGGTGGCGTCCAGGGCGCGGGCGATGCCGAAGTCGATCAGGCGAGGCCCGTCCTCAGCAAGGATGACGTTGCCGGGTTTGAGGTCGCGGTGCACCATCCCACAGGCGTGCACGGCGGCGAGTCCTTCGGCCAGCCCGGCTCCCAGCACTGCGGCCGACTCCACAGGAAGCGGCCCGTGCTCGTCGACGGCTTGGTGTAGGGAGGGGCCCGGGATGTACGCGGTGGCCAGCCACGGCTGGGCGGCGTCGGTGTCGGCGTCCACGACCTGGGCGGTAAAGAACCCGCCGACCTTGCGGGCAGCGTCCACCTCGGCAGCGAAGCGGCGCCGGAAGTCGGCGTTGTCGGCCAGTTCGGGGCGTACCACCTTGACGGCCACCAGGCGCCCGCCCGGGGAACGGCCCAGGAACACCTGTCCCATCCCGCCCCCGCCGAGCCGTGCGTGCAGCCGATAAGGGCCCATGTGGGGCGGGTCGCCGTCGCGCAGGGGGCTGGCCATGGCATCGCTTCCGTTTGGGTTCCTTGCCGGTTGGTATTGATGATCCCAAAAGGTGCGCTTCCTGGCGGAGTTTTAGCGCCTGAAACCGGGCAGCCCTCACCTCTACCGCTGGTTGAGAACGGGTGTTCCGTAAGGGGATCCCCCGCCGGAACACCCGCCAGTCGAGACTGCCCGAACCCGCCCGGCGTTCCATCCGCCGCCGGTACGCCGAGGGTGAGGTGTCCCTGGCCGACCTGGCCACCGAGTACAGCGTCGGACGCTCCACCATCCACCGGATCATCCACGGGCCAGAAGCCTCCAGGTAGGGCGATCACACGGCGAAACCGGACGTCACCCATCGTTCAAGATCATTCTCGCCGCCAACCACTGTTCCTGGGTTCCTCAACCCCGTGCCTGTCCCTGTCGGTGAAGATGGCAACCAGCAGGCCGACGGGTAGTCCGCCTTCGCGGGGATGGCGGAAGGGCTGGTCAAGGTGGAGGCGGTAGCGGTTGCGGCGGCCGTCGCGTTCACGGGTCAGGTAGCCGGTCTGGGCCAGGTCGTTGATGATGGTGTGCACGGCGCGTTCGGTGATGCCCAGCTTCGCGGCGATGTCACGCTGCCGTGCCTCGGGGTTGCGGGCGAGCTCCACCAGGACCCGGGCGTGGTGGGTGAGAAAGGTCCAGACCGCGCGACGGTCGTCGGATGAGGTCACGGCTCCCCGCCTTCTGCGCCGGCTCTCCTGCTTGTCGGAAGGGACAGCAGGGACTCTTTTCCTGAAGATTTTATGCTGAATCGCTGTTCCCGTATTGAGCTTCATGCATGCCTGAGCGAGGCGAACATGGCCAAGTGATCCCAGGTGAAGGCTGCGGGTTGGTGACGGTAGAAGATCGATCGGATCGCTCCGGTTGATCACCGGGAGGGCGCCCGTCACGGTGACCGTGTTCCGAGTGACGTGAGTCACATGGCAACGGCCCTCCCGGTATCGATTGGCGGCGAGCTCGGGAGGGCCGTGCGAGCGTGCCCGGAGGCACCTTGATCACGGTAGAGGTCGACGCGGCTGAGGTCGAGCGGCGATTACGAGCAGGACAGATCACGTGCCCGTCGTGCGCGGGCGTGCTGGCCGGATGGGGCTTCGGACGTCGACGCCGGCTGCGGGGCATGGGCCAGGCGCTGATCGAGGTCCGGCCGCGGCGGGCGCGATGCCGCTCGTGCGCGCGGACGCACATGTTGCTGCCGGTCACGGGGCTGCTGCGGCGGGCCGACGGGGTCGAGGTGGTCGGGGCCGCGTTGGAGGCGAAGGCCCGGGGAGCAGGGCATCGGCGGATCGCCGCCGGCCTGGGCCGTCCGCCGTCGACGGTTCGAGGCTGGCTGCGACGGTTCGCCGCGTCGGCAGGGCAGGTGCGGGCGGACTTCACCACGGTGCTGGTGCGGGTGGCGGGCAGCACGCAGCTGGTCCTGCCCGCGGCCGCAGAGAGCGAGTTCGCCGACGCGGTGGCCGCCGTCGTCGCCTTGTCCATGGCAGTCGGGCGCCGTTTCGCCGAGCGCTCCTTCGTCGACACGTTGTCCCCGTGGCTGGTGGCCTGCGCGGTGACCGGCGGCCGTCTGCTGGCGCCGCCCGGACGAGGCGAGTTGATCAACACCAGTGCGCTCTTGGGAGCAGTGATGTGAGCGCGGCACCATTCCCGGTGATCTTTGTCGTCGATCACGAGGGAGTGGTGCGAGGGTGTCGAAGGCCGATGAGGAGGCGCGTCGGCGAGCCGAGCGCGCCCAGAAAGTGGGGCTGTGGCGATATCAGCTCATCCGGGAGGCGGCTGATCCGGAGCTGACGACCCGGCAGCGGGGCCGGCTGGTGCGGGCGCTGGCCGAGAGCACGCGTGAGGGCCCGTTCGGGGAACCGATGCTGGTGTCACGGGGAACGATCGACCGGTGGATCCGCGACTGGCGAGAGGGCGGGTTCGAGGCGCTGGTCCCGCACCCGCGTAACGTGACGCCCCGGACGCCGGAGCAGGTGCTGACTCTGGCGGCGGCGCTGAAACGGGAGAAGCCGGAGCGGACCGCAGCGCAGATCGTGCGGATTCTGCGGTCCACCTCGGGCTGGTCGCCGTCTGCGCGGACGCTGATCCGGCACTTCGACCGGCTGGAGCTCAACACCCGCCCCGACGGTCAGGCGCCGCGCGCGTTCGGCCGGTTCGAGGCCGACCACCCCAATGACGTCTGGACCGGAGATGCTCTTCACGGCCCTAAAATCGCAGGTCGCAAGACGTTTCTCTTCGCGTTCATCGACGACCACAGCCGTCTGATCGTCGGGCATCGGTGGGGCTATTTCGAAGACACCGTCCGCCTGGCCGCCGCGTTGCGGCCGGCGCTCGCGGCGCGCGGCGTCCCGCAGATGATCTACTTCGACAACGGCAGCGCGATGGTCGACGCCGCGGTGAAACGAGCTGCGGCCCGCCTCGGCATCAAGATCGCGCATTCGGCGCCGGGCCGTCCGGAAGGCCGGGGGAAGATCGAGCGGTGGTTCGGCGAGGTCAGGCGCCAGTTCCTGGTCGAGATCGCCGGGGATGGGGAGACCTCAGGCACGAAGGTCACCAGCCTGACCGAGCTGAACAGGCTGTTCACCGCCTGGGTGGAGACCGCATATCACCGGCGCATCCACTCCGAGACCGGTCAGACACCCCTGGACCGATGGATGGCAGGCTGCGCGGACGCACCGTTCCCGACCCCGACCCCGGCGGCGCTGACCGAGGCGTTCAAGTGGAGCGAACGCCGGCAGGTTCGCAAGACCAGCACGGTCCAGCTGTTCTCCAACTTCTATCAGGTCGACGCGTCCTTGATCGGCCGCACCGTCGAGCTGGTCTTCGACCCGTTCGACCTGAACATGGTCGAGGTCCGCTGGAACGGCAGGCCGCAGGGGATGGCGGTCCCGCAGGCCATCACCCGCAACGCCCACCCCAAGGCCAAACCAGAGGTGCCGGCGGCGCCCGAGCCGGCCTCGACCGGCATCGACTACCTGCGGCTGCTGGAGACCAGCCACGACCAGCATGTGGCCACCGGCATCAACTACGCCGCCCTGATCGACCCCCGTCGGCAAGCCCTCTGACCAGGGCAGCGGTCACGATGTTGACGAAGAACAGCCCGGCGATGATGCGACATGACCGGCCAGGACGACACCCAGCCCGGCCCCGACCCCGACCCCGACCCCGCTCCGGCAGTCGACACCGGCCCACCCCAGCCCCTCGACCGGCCTGTCTTGCAGGCCGAACCGGGTCTGACGCCCCCCGTTCCTGAACCCTCCAACGCCCGCAGCACCGCCCGGTCCCGGCAGCGAGAAAGTGACGACGACTCTCCCATGATGGACAAGCTCCAGGGCTACTTCGGCTTGTCGAAGACCCCGTTCGGGCGGGGCCTGGCCCCCGCCATGCTGCACCGCCACGCCGCCCACTCCGAAGCCATCGCCCGCATCGCCTGGTGCGTCGCCGAACGAGCGCTGGGCGTGGTCACCGGCGAAGTCGGCGTCGGCAAGACCGCCGCGACCAGGGCCGCGATCTTCGGCCTCGACCCGGCCCGGCACATCGCCATCTATCTCGGCAACCCCGACGTCGGAGTACGCGGTATCCACACCGCCATCGTCACCGCCCTGGGCGGGGTCCCCAAGAACCAGAAGGCCACCCTGATTCCCCAGGCCAGCGACATGCTGGCGACCGAACAAGCGGAGCGGGGCCGCACCCCCGTGCTCGTGATCGACGAGGCGCACATGCTGGCCCACGACCAGCTCGAATCGGTGCGCATGCTGACCAACTTCGACATGGACAGCTCCTCTCCGTTCGCCACATTGCTGATCGGCCAGCCCACGCTCAAGCGCAAGATCAAGCTCGGCGTGCTGGCCGCCCTCGATCAGCGCATCTCCGTCCGCTACCACATGACCGGGATGACGACCGAGGAGACCGCCGACTACATCCGGCACCACATGACCCTCGCTGGCCGCTCCGACCCGCTCTTCAGCGACGACGCCATCGCCCTCATCCACGAGACCGCCCGCGGCTATCCCCGCTCGGTCAACAACCTCGGACGGCTGTCCCTGCTGGCCACCTACGCCGCCGGCAAGACCATCGTCGACGAGTCCGCCGCCCGCACCGCTGTCAACGAATCCGCCGCGCCAGAGTGAGCATCACCGCGCCAGCCTGGACACCACGACCCCGCCTGAGCACCCTCGGCGGGGTCGTTCCACATATGGCCATGCTCAACGTCGGTGTCACCTTCATCAACATCTTGAGTGACCGCTCACACCAGGCCGGGAGTGACACGTTGCATGGGCTGCACCCGCCCGGCCGGGCGCCAACCTGCCCGCCGAGGGGATCGGTCAACACCTGGCGGGCCAGGTCGCAGGCGAGGCTCAGGCCGGTGAGGCGGACGGGCCCCCGGGCGCCCCCAGCAGCGGCAGCCACACCTCGTCCACGATCTCGACGATCGACTCCTCCGACACCGAGCGCATGGTCATGAACATGTCGTGGCGCAACAGGTCCAGCGGCAGGTTCACCACACGGGACGAACGCGGCATGTCCGGCAGTTCGCCCCGCTCGACCGCGCGGGCGACGATCATCTCGAAGGCGGTCGGCCGGCCCGGCGGCAGGAGGGTGTCGCGAAGCTCGCCGAGGCTGGTGCCGGTGTCGCGGAAGTAGTCCGCCAGCTGCACGCTCATCAACGTGATCATGCCTGCGCGGTCAGCGTCGGCGTTGCGCAGGAAGCCGATCGCGTCATCGCGGAGGCTGCCGGTGTCGGGCACCGTGATCGGCTGCCAGAACTTGGCGAGAGTGGCCAGCAGCAGGTCGTCGCGCTGCGGCCAGCGCCGGTAGAGCACAGGACGACTCGTGCCGGCGCGGGCGGCGACCGCTTCGTAGGTGAAGCCGTGATATCCGTGCTCGACCAGCACGTCCCACGCGGCGTCGAGGATCGCGTCCTGGAGTTTGGGGCCGCGTCGACGGGACGCGCCGCCGTCGCGGGTCGTGCCGGCGTCGGCACGACGTTCCGCCGTCTGCGCGCTGATCGCCTCATGCTCAGCCGCGGTCCGCTCCCGCTTACGGTCCACTTGCGCATCTTATCGCGGAGACTTACGGAGCCCGCCATTAGATGCAATTGTGTACTCTAAGGTGCTGGACAACCGTGGCCTCGTCGAGCGCCGCGAGGGCCGAGGAGCACCGGCGCCCGCTCCCGGTTCTTCACTGCCACGCCATCCCCGACGGTTGCGCCGAGTTCACCGCCGGCTCTCGCCGTGAGACGACCGATGAGGGGCGGCGCGTACGTGCAGACGCACCCCTTGCAGGCCGAACAGGATGAGAAGCTCGACCGCGCCGCCGTCGGCGCTGCCCAGCCAGTGCGGCAAGGACGTGTCGAATTCGGCTGCCTCACCGGGCGGCAACGTCAGGTCGCGCTCACCGAGGACGAGCCGCAAGCGACCGCTGAGCACGTACAGCCATTCGAAGCCTTCATGGGTCTGCGGGGTCGGTTCGAGCGGTTTCGGCTGGGCAGGGATGATCATCTTGAACGCATGCACTCCGCCCGGCCGCCGGGACAGGGGCACGAAGGTCATCCCGAACCGTTTGATCGGCTTGAGGTGCATCCGGGGGTCGCCGGTGCGCGGGGCGCCGACGAGATCGTCCAGCGGAACGTCGTAGGTACGAGCCAGCGGCAGCAGCAGCTCCAGGGTTGCCCGACGTTGCCCGCTCTCCAGCCGGGACAGGGTGCTCTCCGACACGCCGGTCGTCGCCGCGAGGGCAGCGAGGGTGATGCCGCGGTCACGACGCAGTGCACGAAGTCGCGGCCCCACCGCGTCAAGGACGTCGTCCGTTTCGCGATCCATGAGGCCATCTTGCCGGAACCGCAAGTTTCTGTGCCAGATCGGGCCCGCCTGGCAAGACTGAGCGCTCCCGACAGAAGGAGCCTTGATGAGCACCACCGATGCGGTCACGTTCTGGGACGACCTGCACGCGGCCCGACCGGCAGCCATTGACCCGCAGCCGAATGCGCGCCTCACCGAGACGATCACGTGCCTGCCGCCCGGCGACGCGTTGGACCTCGGATGCGGCGACGGCGGCGACGCGCTGTGGCTCGCCGGCCAGGGGTGGCACGTCACCGCCGCCGACATCTCGGCCGTGGCGGTCGAGCGGCTCGCCGTCCTCGCCCGCTCACGCGGCCTGGGCGACCGTGTCATCACCGTGCGCCACGACTTGCACAAGTCGTTCCCGCAGGGTGGATTCGACCTGATCTGTGCCCACTACCTGCACACCCCCTTCGACCTGGACAGGGCAACCGTCCTGCGCTCAGCCGCGCGCGCACTGCGCCTGGGCGGGCGGCTGCTGGTCGTCGACCACGGCTCGGCCGCGCCATGGTCGTGGAACCAGGATCCCGACGTCCGGTACCCGAGCCCGCGGGAGGTCGCCGCGGGAATCGATCTGGACCCGGCGACATGGACGGTCGAGCGGGCCGACACACCCCGCCGGATCGCGACCGGACCGGGCGGGCGCACCGCCGAGATCACCGACCACGTCCTACTCATCCGACGTACCGCCTGACACGGCACCAGACCCGCCCCCGGCGAAAGAGCGAAAGAAAGGAAGCCACTGTGCCCAGCACCACGCGCCGCGACCGCCGCGGCGACACCCCGCCGCCCCGGACCGGAAGCAGCGAGACCGAGATCCTGCGCGAATTCCTCGACTACCTCCGGACCTCGATCGCCGCGAAAGTCGAGGGTGCCCCCGAACCTCAGGCGCGAACAGCCGTGGTGCCGTCCGGCACGAACCTGCTCGGCCTGCTCAACCACCTGACTTTCGTCGAACGCTCGATGTTCCTCGGGGACGACGTCACCGACTGGCAGGCGACGTTCCAGGCTGCGCCGGCGGACAGCGTGGCCGACGTCGTCGCCCGCTACCGAGAAACGGTCAGGCGCGCGAACGAACTGCTCGACGGGTGCACCGATCTCGGCGCGCCGATTCCTCGACCGCGACCGGAACGCCCCGCTCCCAGCATCCGGTGGGCCCTCACCCACATGATCGAGGAGACCGGCCGTCACGCGGGCCACGCGGACATCCTCCGCGAACTGATCGACGGCGCGACCGGGCGCTGATCCACCTTCTCCAGAACAGGACCACATGATCACCGCAACACGACTGTTGTCGCGCCGCTTCTTCCGATCCGCGCGCACGGTGGCGACCGTCACGCTCACCCTCCTGCTCACGATCGGCACCGCGGCCTGTTCCACGCCGACAGCCGGCGACGTTCCCCCCTACGCCGTCGCAACCCAGGACGACCCCCAGTTCAAGAACACCTTCCGACACGAGTTCTCCGACGTCGACGGCGTCCGTATGCACTACGTGACCGGCGGCAGCGGCACGCCGGTAGTGCTGATACACGGTTGGCCGCAGACCTGGTACGGCTGGTGGCCGATCATGCCGGCGCTCGCCAAGAACCACACCGTCTACGCTGTCGATCTTCCCGGACTGGGCGACAGCACCGGCTCACCGACCGGCTACGACAAGGCCACTCTGGCGCGGTACGTCCACACGCTGATCGCCGACCGGCTCGGGATACGTGACGCCCGCGTCGTCGGGCACGATTTCGGCGCCGCAGTAGCCTTCCAGTACGCCAGCCAATTCCCCGATGACACCGCCCGCCTCGGCTACTTCGACCTGCCACTACCCGGGCCCAGGATCGATGCGTCCACGTACCGCTCACTGAGCTGGCACATCGCCTTTCACTCCCAGCGACGGGTCCCCGAGGCGGTCGTACGCGACGACGTCCGCGAGTACCTGGCGCTGTTCTATCCCCAGGTCTCGTTCGGCGGCACGGCGTTCGGCGGCACATCTGATCGGTCCCCGTTCTCCGACACCGAGATCAACGAGTACGCACGGACCTACAGCCGGCCAGAGGTCCTGTCGGGCGGCTTCGAGCTCTACCGCGCCCTCGACAAAGACGTTCGCGACACCGCGGCAGCAGCACCGGTACGTGTCCCGACCCTGCTCATGACCGCCCAGGGGCAGCTCGACGCGATCCGAGCCACAGTGGCCCCGCGCATGACCAAGATCGTGCGCGCGGTGGACGTGCCGCACGCGGGACACTGGCTCGTCGAGGAGAACCCCCAGTTCGTCACTGCGGAGCTGGTGCGCTTCCTGGACGGATGAGCCCGTTCTTGTTTGTGGTCGGCGGTCCTTACTGTAATCACCGACGCGAGGGATGCCCGTGCGGAGCGAGTGGGAGCAGGATGAGCACGCCACCACCGCCGCCTGGTACGCGACGACGAAGCAAAGGCGGGTAACCCCACCCCGCTCGGGAGTGCGATCGCCGCCTACGGCCGCGTCTTCAAGACCACGCACATCCTCACCTACGCCATGGGGTAGCCCTGTAGGCGTGACCTCAAGGTCATCCGTAACCTGCAGGAGTCCCGCACGCCCTCACCGGGAAGATCTTCCACCTACGTGGACCAGGCGTCGGCGCGGCTACGGGCTCCGTGCCCGTGTACAAACTGATCCCCGGGCCCGCTGCGTGGCCGATAAATGGGCGAAATGGCGACGTAGCACAAAGAAACTGCCTGCTCACGTGTGGCCTGCCGCTATGGCCACGGAGCGCGGCGCCCGGCCTGGACGCGCTGCTACACCACCGACATGACCGACGCCGAACGGCAGGCCATCGAGCCGCTCATGCCTCAACCGGCCTGGTTGCACGGCAACGGCGGACGCCCCGAGAAGTGTGGAGGGGACGCTGTCGTGGATCTCCCGGCGCAGGCGCTGCGTCCAGGACTACGAGCACTTATCCGAGCACCACGAAGCCATAGTGCTGTGGTCGATGATCATCTGATGGGGCGTCGAGTCGTCCGCGCTGCCGGCCGACCGCCTCCCACAAGGGGCGCGCCCTCCGATACCGCTATGCGTCCTTCGCGGACTGCACCATCTTCAGCAGGTAGCTGATGTCCTTGTCGAAGGTGATCTCGCGCAGGATGGTGGTCGGCTGTCCCTCGTCCATCCGCCAGATGAAGGTATACAGTGCCGGCACATCGTTTTCGACCCGGCGCATGATGATCGCCGCGTGGTCGCCGAAGTCGGTAGTGGCCGGGAAGGTGATGTCGTCTATGGACTCACCCACCGACTGGCCTTGTTCGCGCAGCGCGCGGAAGCGCGCCATGAACTGGGCCTTGGTCAGGGTGATCGTCTGGCCGGACTCATCCGCCCGCACGTTTTCGAATTCCGGGTCATACAGCTGATCCAGTTGGTCCACGTCCATGGCCAGTCCGGCCTGGAGGTAGGTCCGCATGCTGTCCACGAGTGCCTGGTTCAAGATCTACACCTCGCTCTATAACGACGTTATAGAAGCCAATGTAACACAGTTATACAATGGATGCCGTGGATGCAGAGACGATCGTGAAGCAAGCCCTGACGCTGCTGAAACAGGAAGGTCTGACCGGGGTGACCTTCCGCAGGCTCACCACCAGCCTGCAGGTCAAGGCCCCCGCCATCTACTGGCGCTTCAACGACAAGCAGGAGCTCCTGGACGCGATGGCCGAAGCCATCTTGCAAGAACAATTCGCCGAGCTCGCGCCACTGCCTTCAGACCAGTCCTGGCGGCCATGGCTGGCCGCCATCTTCCACCGCCTGCGCCAGGCAATGCTGGCCTACCCCGACGGCGCCCGAGTCGTGGCCGGCGCCCGACCACCCGGCACACCCACCCTCGCCCGCATCGCCGAACACGCACTCCGCACACTCGAAGACCGCGACCTGCCCCTGGCTGAGGCGGCGAACATCGTCTTCACCGGCACCCACTACACCCTCGGCCACGTCATCGAAGAGCAGGACTCCGCAGGCGCCCACACCATGGACACCCGGACCGCCGAACAGTTCGCGCAGACATTCCCCACCATCGCCCGTGCCCTGGCGGAAGGCCGCCACGCCGGACTCACCCCCGACGACATCTTCAACGCCGGCGTATCCCTGATCATCGGAGACCGCGACATGCGGTAGCCCAGGATGTGTCCACCGTCCCTCGGTCCATGGCCAGAAGTTCGGAACAGGCACTTAAGCGCTCGTGCGCGCTTCGGCGGTGTTCTTGAGGTCTTTCAGCCAGGCCTCAAGACCTTTTTCGAGGAAGTCGGTGGCGAGTGGCACGTTGGTTTCGATCTGGTCGCCCGCATGGGTCTCCTCGGTGCGTACGAGGACGCCGCCCTTGACCTTGGTGAAGGTCCAGACGTGAACGCCCCGGTCGATGCGCAGTCCTTCGCCGATCGCCGGCCCGGTCCAGCGGATGCACGCATGGTGCCGAAGCTGGCGGACGGTGGAGGTGATGACCAGCGTGGTGGGCGCGCTGACGGGAGTGGCGGGCACCGGGGTGGTCCACCGGAAGCGCGAGTTCTTGCGGAGCGGGCCAGGGTCCAGGCGCTTCATGCTGGTCACGGGCCTCTGCCAGGTGGGCCAGCCTTCCACATCGGTCTGCAGTTTCCAGATGGTGCTCAGCGGCGCCTTGATCAAGGCCTCGGTCCGGTACCGGATCTTCGCGGTGGGGTCGACACCTTTCCCGCGGCACTGGAGTCCACCACCGTGGTGAGCGGCGGCGTGGTGGATGGCCGGGGGCTGCGCGGTGACGGCCTGCGCGGCGGAGATGTCGCCTGCGAATACGCCGGTCGCGGCGAGCGAGATCGTGAGCGCGGTGATGCGCGCGCGGGTCGGGAATCGCTGCCCGGAGGAGTTCGACAGGTTGTTGCTGGACATGGTCATTGAGCTTCCTGATGAGTACTGAGGAAAGTGGGCACGCTGCTTCAGCGCCGGGCTCGACGGATGGCCACGATGAGTGCGGCAGAGGCTGCGACGATCAAAGCGACGAACGCGGGGTGAATGTCCTTGGACAGGCTCGGCGCGCCGTCGAGCCGCGTCCGCCAGACGACGAGCGGGATCGCGTACGTGACGGCGAGGAGCGTGGCCGCCCGGCGAACCGTCCGATCGCGGACGTGGCGGAGAGCGCCGACCAGCGCGATCGTGACCGGGACGCCCGCCAGCAGGGCGAACTGGCCGAGGACCATCACGGGGACCGCCCAGGAGGAGATGGTCACCGCCGGCGGGGTGCGCCGGTCGGTGCGGGCGGGTGGCGTGGACACGGTCGTCATGATGTTTCCCTTCGGACGGGAAGGTGGCGGGTCATCGCGGGGACGGAGGCGAACCCGGCCGCCGGTGGAAGGCAGGAGTGAGGAACGTTCACCGTGTGAGATCGCCGGCACGGTGACGTAGGTGATGGAATGCGGTCCTGATTTCGGAGATCAGAAGGTCTGGCTGTTCCAGGCCGGGGAAGTGGCCGCCGCGGTCCAGCTCGTGCCATGACCGGAGGTCGTGGTAGCGCCGCTCGGCCCAGCGCCGGGCGGTCGGCCACGGCTCGGCGGGGAAGAGCGAACAGGCGGTGGGCACCGTCACCGGTTGTTCGTTCTCTTCTTCGGCGCTGCGTGGTACCCACCGCATGGCCTCCCAGTACCAGCGAGCGCTGGAGGCGCCGGTCCCGGTCAGCCAGTACAGGGCGATGTTGTCCACTTGTTGCGACGCGCTCACCCCGCCGCCGGCCTCCGGTCGGGTGTCGGAGTAGGCGGCGAACTTCTCACCGAGCCACGCCGCCAGGCCGGCAGGCGAGTCGAGCAGGGAGTAGCCGAGCGTCTGCGGGCGTGTGCTCATGATCATCCCGAAGCCGTATCCATCCGCGAGATGAGTGTCGCGCCGCTCCAGCATGCGTTGTTCCGCCGGGTCCGGCGAGATCCTGTCGTCCGGCAGGGGAGAGGCGATCGGCATCGTCAGGTGCAGGCCGGCGACTCGCTCGGGCACCAGACGCGCCAGTTCGGTGCTGACGAACGCGCCCCAGTCTCCGCCGTGCGCGCCGAACCGCTCGTAGCCGAGCACGGTCATCAGTTCGGCCCACGCCCGCGCCGTGCGTGCGGGGTGCCAGCCGCGCTCGCGTGGACGATCGCTGAACCCGAACCCTGGCAGGGCCGGGACGACGACGTGGAAGGCGTCACTCGCGGAACCGCCATGGGCGACCGGATCGCTGAGCGGTCCGAGGACATTCTCGAATTCGAGGACGGAGCCCGGCCAGCCGTGGGTCAGCAACAAGGGGAGCGCTGTGGGCTCGGGCGAGCGTACGTGCCAGAACGCGATCCGCAGGCCGTCGAGGCGCACGCGGTAATGCGGAATCGTGTTCCACTGCTCTTCCCTGGCCCGCCAGTCGTGCTGTCGCCAGGTGTCCAGCAGCGTGCTCAGCCGGTCCAACCCGATACCCTGCGTGGCGTCCGGCACCGTTTCGGGCTCGGGAAGCCGAACCCCGTCAAGACGAGCCCGCAGGTCCGCCAGGTCGCGGTCAGGAATGCGCATGGGGTAAGGCTCGGTCTCCGGCGTTGTCGCCGCGTTTTCAGACATGGACGAAACCCTAGAAACCGGCCACCCCCGGGTCCATGCGTGAGATTGCCGGGAGTGCGGTCAGGAATTGCGATATGTCGAGGGACGGGTGCCGGTGTGCCGCAGGAAGGCCGTCGACAGAGCACCGGGACTGGCGAAACCGCAGAGCGGCGCGATCTGGGCGACCGTGAGGTCGGTATCCCGCAGCAGGCGTTGCGCCTTCTCGATCCGCAAGCGGATGAGGAACCGGTGGGGCGTTTCTCCTGTTGCTCGGTTGAACACGCGAACAAGGTGATAGACGCTGAGATACACCTCGTCCGCGATGTCCGCCAGGGTGAGCGGTTCGGCCAGCCGGTCACGCATGACGGCGATCGCCGCGCGGACGCGTGCGTCCTCCCGCCCCGGCGTCCGTTGACCAGGTGACCGGGAATGGCGGGTGAGCAGGTGCACGGCCAGGAAGGCGGCCGCGGACTCGGCGTACAGGTCGCCGGTCTCCTCCGCGAAGCCGGCGGCGCGGACAGCCTCCTCGATCAGCGGATCGCCGGCGGCCACGGACGCCGCCATGCTCGCGTAGTCCACCGCGCGGCCACCCAGCTGCTCGGCGGTCCGTTCGACGGTGCCGCGCGGGATGTGGACCTGCACGCTGCGCAACGGGCCGTCCGCGCGATAGCGGCGGACGGCGGGCCGGTCCGGGATGCCCAGTTCGAGCCGCCCCGGTACCCAGGTGTGGCGGCTCCATCGACCATCGATCCGCGTCTCCATCACGGTCCGGCCCCCTACGGGCAGTATCAGGTGCACGTCCGCCGCGGCCGGCAACTCCATGTCCTCGACGAGCGGGACGTGGTCGAACCGTTGCGCAAGCAAGGACTGTCAGCCGAGGTCCTCCCAGCTGCAGTGCGTCCGCCGAACGTATCGATCCATGTCGAAACCGGCATAGGACTGGAGATCGAAATGAACGGAGTCGAACACCATACGGCCGAGGCTAGTCATTTCCTGTGGCCGGCTGAACCGCTACCTCCTGCGCTCCCGTGTTCGGCGCGTGGCTTTCAGCCGGCTGCCAGAACCTCCACGCCGCGTGCCGTGAGCTGCTCGACGACCGCGTGGCCGGGATCGGCGTCCGTGATCAGTCCACTGATCTCCTCCCAGGGCAGGACGCGGAACCGTGAAGCCGTGCCGATCTTCTCCGACGAGGCGAGGATGTAGGTGTCGGCGGCCCGTGCGGCCAGGGCGCGCTTCATCGCGGCCTCCTCGGCGTCGCCGGTGGTCAGTCCCGCCTCGGGATGGACGCCGGTGACGCCGAGCAGGCAGAGGTCAGCCGAGACGTTCTGGGCCGCCTCCACCGCGGCGGCACCGCAGGCGACCGCCGAGTGTTTGAAGATGCGGCCGCCGAGCAGGAAGACCTCGGCCCGCGGATGCTCCAGCAGCGCGGCGGCGATGGTCGGGCTGTGGGTGATCACGGTGCAGGCCAGGTCCGGCGAGAGCGTGTGGGCGACGGCCAGGGCGGTGGTGCCGCCGTCCAGGATCACGGCGCTGCCCGGCCGTACCAGCGCCGCGGCCGCCGCAGCGACCTTCCGTTTGCCGTCGGGGGTGACGGTCTTGCGGGCGGTGTAGTCCGCCACGGCAGGGGAGACGGGTAGCGCTCCGCCGTAGACGCGGTGGCAGAGGCCCTCGGCGGCCAGGTCGCGGAGGTCGCGCCGCACGCTGTCCTCGGAGATGCCCAGGTCCGCGGCGACGTCCTTGGCGACGATCTTGCCTTCGCGGGCGAGCAGGCCCAGCAGATGGTCACGCCGTTCAGCAGCCAGCATGCACGTTCTCTCCAGTTCTTGCACGTTTCTGCATGTATCGTAGCGCGTCATGACCGACAAGCCGATGCTGATCCTGATCGCCGGGCCCTACCGCTCCGGCACCGACGGCGACCCGCAGGCCATGGCCGCCAACCTCGCCCGCCTCGAAGCGGCGGCGTGGCCGGTCTTCGCCGCCGGACACGTCCCGATGATCGGGGAGTGGGTCGCGCTGCCCGTCTACCATGACGTGAACGAGATCCCGCGCCGCACTCCGCAGGAGACCGCGTGAACACCCGCCCCGGCATCGACGTCCCCGACCACCGCGGCCGCACCGGCCTCGACCGCGTCGGGCGTGATCTGGACCGCAACTCCGACGTCGTGGTCCGCGACGTGGAGCTCACCTCCCAGGGCTGGCACGTCCTGCGCCGCACCACCTTCGACTACCGGCGCCGCGACGGACGCTGGGTCACCCAGCAGCGCGAGACCTATGACCGCGGCAACGGCGCGGTCATCCTGCCCTATGACACCGACCGCGGGCGCGTGCTGCTCACCCGCCAGTTCCGCTACCCGGCCTACGTCAACGACCACCCCGACGGCATGCTCATCGAAGCCGCGGCCGGACTGCTCGACGGCGACGACCCGGTCGCCGCCATCCGGCGCGAGGCCGCCGAGGAGCTCGGCATCACGCTCGGCCCGCTCACCCACGTCCTCGACGCCTACATGAGCCCAGGCTCGGTCACCGAGCGCCTGCACTTCTACGCCGCCCCCTACACACCGGCCGACCGCACCGCACACGGCGGCGGGCTGGAGGAGGACGGCGAGGACATCGAAGTGCTCGAACTGCCCTTCACCGACGCCCTCGCCATGGTCCGCGACGCACGCATCACCGACGGCAAAACCATCCTGCTGCTGCAATGGGCCGCCCTGGACGGCCCCTTCGCCCCCGCCGTGAGCACCGGCTGACACCCCCTGCCCAACTCTGCTCCAGAAAGAGGATCAAGAGGCGGATGAGGGGGTGCCGCAGGCCCGCCCGGATCGATCTGCTGGTCCAGCCCCTCCGGGTGTGAGTGGTTGAGGAACAGGCGAGGTGATGGGGCGGCCGGGATCGGGCAACAGGTCGCGGGGTGCGCCCGCCACGGCGAGATGAGATGAACGCGTACTATCTGGCCTTGCCACTCTGTGATCAGGGCAGACTGCGACCGAACCGTCACACGGGAGACGCCACGCATGAACACGCCACCATCACCGCCTGCAGTGGAGCGGACTGACGGATCATCCGTCCAGATCGGCGCTCTCGTTCCGTTGACTCGGCCTGGCTGGGTCGAGGCAGGCCAACATTTGCTCGCCGGACTCGAGCTGGCCGTTCGCGACGTCAATGACGCCGGTGGGATCGTCGGAAGACCGCTCGAACTGGTGGTCCGGGATACCGCGGCTGATCCGCAGCGGGCCGCGGCGGCTGTGGATGAATTGGCTCGCCTGGGCGTGGCCGCCTTGGCGGGGGAGTATCACAGCGTGGTCGCTCGCACCGCTGCGGCCAGGGCCGACGCCCTCGGCCTGCCGTACCTCTGCTCTTCAGCGGTTCTCGACACGCTCACCGAACAGCCGACGGAATGGGTCGCGCGCGTCGCCCCGGCGCAGTCCCACGGCTGGCAGATCTACGCGGACTTCCTCCTCAGTGCGGGTCACAGGCGGATCGCCGTAGCTGCCCAGCCGAGTGTCTACTGGGCATCCGGGGCCCGCATTCTGCGGGACTACCTCGCTCCACACGGCGGCACCGTCATCGAGCTCGACATGGGCGCGCTCGCCCCCACGGCCGTGTGCGACGAACTCGTCGGCAATCGCGCGACGGCCCTCCTTCTTCTGGTCGGCCACCCGGAGCCGGCCGTGTCGATCGTCAAGTCTGTCCGCCGCGACCCGCGCCTGGCCGAGATCATGATTGGTGCTCCGGCCGGGCAGCCGGAGTTCGCCGAATGGGCGAGGTTGCTGGGCGACGACGGCGCCGCGATCCCGTTCTTGCGCTACCGGCCCGAGAGCCTCAGCGCACTCGGGGCACGAGTCGAGAAGGTCCTGTGCGAACGGCTGGCCGCGGCGCCCTCCTTCGTCGCCTTCGAGGGCTACGACACGGTCACCGTCCTCGCTGATGTGCTGCGGTCTGGCGGCGTGGACCGGGCGAGCACTGCCGAAGCCTGGCCGCGCGTTGCAGTCGAAGGCACCCGCGGGAAGATCCAGTTCTCCCGCACGCCGGGCATCAGCGTTTGGCAGTGGGCTTGGGCGCCGGTCCAGGTCGTCGACCGAGATCCGGCGGCACCCGATCGCTTGCGGATCCTTCACGCCGGCTGAGAGAGCACAGCCGTCCGACTGCCCAGAAAGTCAATGCGGGGCGTGTCGACCGCCTCTGACGCTGACCGAGGTGCTCCAGACGATGTAGACCGACAGCACGACGATGCAGGTCAGATCGACCACCGTGCTGAAGGGCGCGAGGTCGGCACGCAGGTCGGGGTTCGGCAGGATCAGCAGGAGGAAGGTCGACTTGCCCGCCACCGCGGCGATCGCGGCAGCCCGCCGCGCCGGCGGGAAGAAGGCCGCCCAGATCAGGGCCGCGCCCAGCAGCAGTTGGAGCATGCCCCGGTGCTGAAGCAGTGCCAGCGTCATCGGTTCGGGGGCGATCACCCCGTAGGTCCATTCCAGCGCGTACGAGGTGACCAGTGCGAGGGCGGGGAGGGTGGTGACCAGCCCCATCGCCACGAGGGCGACGCTAAGCGCGGTCTCACGAGTGGCAACTGAGCTCATGGCACGCTCCGATTCATCAGCGATGCTGACGATCATAGTAACTGATGATCGGTGCCATGACGTATGTTGCCCTCATGAGAGAACCGACCCCGGCCGCGCAGCTGGTCACTTCGGCGACCAGCCACATGATGCTCCGTCTCGGCGACGCCGCCCGCGCAGTGATCGGTAACGCGCTGGACAGCTGGTCTCTCACCGGTCGTGACCTGCGCGTCTTGAGCGTCGCCCACGGTGAGGGGCTGTCCCAGCGCGAACTGGGCCGGCTCACCGGCATGGACCGGACGACCATGGTGGCGGTCGTGGACAAGCTGGAGCGGCTGGGTTACGCGCACCGTGAACGCGACCTCGCTGATCGAAGGAAGTACGTGGTCAGGCTGACCGATGCCGGCACGAAGGTGGTGGACGAGGCGCTCGATCAGCTGTCCAAGGCGGAGGCCGAGTTCCTGTCGCCGCTCAACGCAGCCGAACAACGGCAGCTCAATCGTCTGCTCGCCCGGCTCTATGAGAAACACGATCCCGCCTGCGATCCGTTGTGAGCGGCGGTGGGCCGAGACGCTGACCGCGATTGCTGACGAACCTCGGTCCCACGACCCGCCGTCGATCCCGTGAGATCAGCGCCGATCGCGCGTTCGCTGGCCCGCTGCGGGCTGTCGCCGGTCCGGGGGCCGGCTCAGCGCTCGCTCATCCTCGTGCTGCCTGGGATCCGGTCAGCCGAGGGCATCGAGCCGAGTCGGCCAAGATCTGCCGGTGCGCTCTCCGCCGTGGTGCCTCCATTGATCCCAAGATTGCGGCGACGAACACGTCACGATCTGGGGGACGAAGCGGCCGATGGGCCATCGAGGAGGTTGGGTGCGGAAATCAGTGGTAGCGACCTGTGGCTTCTGCGGCTGCCAGTGGTCTGTGACGAGGATCTTCCGCTCGGCCCGGTACCGCGTTGACCGCGGTAGAGCCCCTGTATCCCCCTCCTGAGTAGGGGCTACTCATGTGCCGGGGATCTTGGGTGGCCACACTCGGTGGGAACGGAGGTGGCTCATGCGGTATCGGCTTGACCCGGCGGCCGAGGCCGAGGCGGCGCGCGGCAACCTGCTCGGCGGCCTCTACACCGGCGGCATAGCCTCGCTCGTCTTCGCCTACATGAGCGGCCGGGTTCCTGCGGTGACCGTCGGTGTGCGGATCCCCCGCGACTTCGAGCTCTTCCCCTGGCTGGCCGGCGGCACCGGCCTGGCCTCCGCACTGTTCACCGTCGCGCTGGTCGTGCGCGTGGTCCGCTGGCAAATCGCGCTGTCGCAGCAACGGCGGGCGCGCGATCCGGCCAAGCGCTGCTGCTGCCGCCCTCGGCCGAGCACGGCGCCGCCCTGCGGCAGTCGCGGCCCGGCCGTACCACGCTGGGCAACGTCTTGATGCTGGCCGTGCCGTGGGTGGCCTTTCCGTTGGCGATCGTGGCGCTGGGCACCGTGCTCACGCCCGAGCGGATGGGCTCGCGCGCCGAGGAGGCGATGCTGGTCGCCGCCCTGGCCGGCGGGGTGGGGCTGGTAGTGCTGCTTGTGGTCGCCGTCGACGTCACGCGCCGGCACCTGCTGGCCAGGCAGGTGCGCAAGCTCTCGCAGGACCCGGCCTTCGCCGAGCTGATGCCGCCCGCCACCGCCGCCCTGTCCCGCTACCGAGCGCCGGTCATCCCCGAGCTGAAGATCACCTTCTACGCGCCGCCCCGGACCGTCGTCTTCGGCCAGCCCAAAGTCAGCGCCGCACGCAACGTCTTCGGCCAGCCGCCGCTGAGCATCGTCTACTTCCGGCTGTTCGAGAACGAGCTACGGGTGCGCGACTTCGTCAAAGGGGCCTTTCGCCGCTGCGGGTACGTGCACCTGCTGCGCAGCGCCGCCTCCGTGCGCCACTCCGAGCTGGCGCGGATGCGGCGCGCCGGGACGCTCGGAGAGCTGTTCATCGCCTCCGACCGACGCATGCTGCGCGAGCTCGACGCGCGGCCCTTCGAGCCGCTGCCCAGCGGGTTTCGCACCATCAGGGGCACCGGCGGCAAAGGCGTGCGCGTCTGGGACCGCAAAGGCAGCTACCCCATGTCCGCGTACCTGTGCCACGGTGCCTACTGGAAACGCGCCGTCGACACCTTGCTGGGTCTCGCCGACCTCGTCGTCATCGACCTGTCGGGCTTCCAGAAGGAGAACATCGGCACCGGCTACGAACTTCAGCGCGTCATCGACCGCTACCCCGTCCACCGCGTCGTCGTTCTCGCCGACACCGGCAGCGACACCCGCTATCTGGCCACGCACATCAGGCACGCCTGGTCGAGGATGGCGCCCGACTCGCCCAACGCCGGCGACGGCACCAGAAGCCTCCTGGTCAGCCAGATCGCCGTCGGCGGCCAGGCGGCCACCCACCACTTACTGGCCCACGCGCACAAACGACTGAGGTGATCGACGGTGCCCGCCCCGCGTGCCGAACTGTCCACGCCGCCCGCCGGTCCAGGAGTTCGTTCTCGGCCGCGCCGGAACAGCGTCCCCCCAGGTGCAAGCCGCTGTCGACCGAGTCGGCGACGAGACCATCCGGGCAGCCCTCGCCAAAGCGGCCGCGGCGCCGGACCTACCCGCCTGCCACCGTGTCGAGCAGGATCCGCACGAGCTCGCGTGGCTGGGAGAACATCGGCCAGTGGCCGGTGTCCATCTCGACCAGCCGCCAGTGCTCGCTGGTCAGCAGCTCGACCACGTCGTCGCTCGGCTTGTCGCCGTCGAGCAGGCATTTGACGTACGTCGCAGGAAGCCGGCCGAGCGGGCCTGCCAGTACGGCCGGCTCGGTCAGCGTGGCCCCCGGGTGTGGTGTCGAGCCGCGCACGATCCGGGCGATCTGCTCTCCGGTGAGGCCCTGACCGTCGTAGTCGGCCGCGACCAGCGGCGACCAGAAGCCCCCGTTCTCGGCGATCGAGGCCTCCACCATCGTCCGGCCGTGAACCGACCAGCGGGACACGAACGACTCGCCGTCGGCGGGAACGTTGGAGTCGACGAAGACCACGCGGGCCAGCCGGTCACCGATCCGCTCGGCGGCCTGACCGACCGGGATGCCCGAGTAACTGTGCCCGACCAGGATGACGTCGCGCAGATCGTGGCGTCCGACTTCGTCGACGATGTCCTGGACGTGGGTCTGCTGCCCAGCTGGCAGGCCACGCCTGTCGGCGAGGCCGGACAGCGTCAACGGGTGGGCGCCGTGGCCGGCCGCACGCAGCTCCGGCACCACCTCGTCCCACGCCCACGATCCGAGCCACGCGCCCGCGACCAGTACGAATTCCGCCATGGTGGAAAGGTAGCGGAACGGTCCGACAACCTCGCTGCCGATCACTGCGCCGGAACGCCACGGAGAAGGCGACGCTCATCTGCAGCGCCATCCGCGTGCTCGGCAGGAGGCCGGAGCTCGCCAGAGGCTCCGCCGCCGCACGCCTGCGTCCGAGCAGGCCATCGGGCACCTGGACGACGGCGGTGAGGCGGGCCAGGCGGTCACAGCCGACGTCCCCACGCGCCTCAGCTCTACTACGCGGCCTTGGACGCGGTCCTCAGCTTCTCGGCCCTCGATGCCCCAGCTGGGTCCTCATCGACGCGTGCATAGGATCGGCGGCATGGCGACACGGCTCGTTCACGTTGCGATGGATGCTCGTGATGACTCCGCACTCGGCCGGTTCTGGGCGGAGGCGCTCGGCTGGAGCATCTCCGGCGACGAAGCCGGCGAGACCAACGTCGAGCCCGAGGGCTTCGCCTATCCCGACCCCATCGCTCTCTGCATCGACTTCCTTCGCGTCCCGGAATCCAAAACGGTGAAGAACCGCGTGCACATCGACCTCGCCACCACCTCTGCGGCCCATCAGGCGGATCTGGTCGCGCGCCTCCAGGATCTCGGCGCGACGCCCGTCGACGTGGGCCAGGGTGACGTCCCGTGGACGGTCCTCGCTGACCCGGAGGGCAACGAGTTCTGCGTGTTGGAGCCTCGATCGGTCTACCGGGACACCGGGCCGATGGCCGCGGTGGTGGTCGACTGCGCGGACCCCCGGGCCATGGCCCGGTTCTGGGGCGAGGCGATGGACTGGACCCTGCACGAGGTGACCGACGATCATGCGGTGCTGCGCTCCGCCAAGGGTGTCGGGCCGTATCTCGAGTTCCTCCGCACGCCTGATGTGAAGACCGTGAAGAACCGCATCCATCTCGACCTCCGGCCCTACCCCGGCGACGATCAAGCGGCGGAGGTGGCCCGGCTGCGGGCTCTCGGCGCCACCGACCTCGACGTGGGCCAGGGTGACGTGTCGTGGACGGTCCTCGCCGACCCGGAGGGCAACGAGTTCTGCGTCCTCACCCCGCGCTGACGCGGAGCCTCTTCACCTGCGGGTCGTACAACGGCTCCTCGGCGACGTCGTCGCCACCGCCGTCGAAGGAGGTTCGCCCGCAAGCGTCCGTGGACGGCCAGGCCGTCGCCGAGAGGCGGGACGGCACCACCGAACACGGCTACCAGTGGGCCGACGACCGGAGCGACATCGACCGCCGGCACCGTTTTCCGTGGGTTCGGGTGGTCTGCCGGCCCGGCGCGCGGAAGCTCACGGACCTGAAGAAGGTCGCGATCTCCCTGGGGACCCTCACGGGCAGCGTGGAGGCCTCGAAGATCGCCGGACGTGAGGTGCCCACAAAGTCGGCGACGGGGTCTCGGTCTGCAAGAAGGTGTCTCAAGGCCCCTCCGCTGCTCTGGCCGTCGCGGCGGCGTGCTCATCGGCGGTCATGCCGCGGTCGGGGAAGCGCTGGTTGAGGTCGTACTGATCGTCAGCCCACTGCTGGTAGTCCCGCCGGACGGCGAGCTCGTCGGAGTCGGCGATGCGGGCGATATCGGCCCAGGTCACCCCAGCCAGCAGCGCGTGGTGGACGTTCGACGGATGGCGCACGGTGCGCGCGATGCTCTCCGCCAATGCCAGCAATTCGATGTGTTCGGCCACGGTGAGCGGAGGCCGGTCATCGGCTCCATGCCGGGCGGGGTCATAGATCCCTCGTTCCACCAGCTCAATCCGGGCACGAGCCGATGCGTTCCTGGCGGCCAGCTCGTTGTAGCGCTCCAGTTGCCGACTGACGGGCATGTCGTAGCGAGCGTCGTGCCAGGTCGTGCTGTGCTCAGGCATGGTCATTGACGACTTCTCCAGGTTGGCTTCAAGGGGGGTCCCGGTAGGTGGTCCGGCCGGGACTCGAGAGCGCTGTGTGAAGATCACGAGAGGGTACCGGAGCGCGTTGACGGGCCCACTGGTCGGCCCCGGCGGGGTCGCCTGGCCGGGGCCGGATGATCTGCGCTCTCCGCCAAGATATCTTGCGCTCTCCGCTAACGACACGGGATAACCGGCGTCGCAGGATTGCCTCTCGAACGAATGCGACTTGATCGGGGCAGGTGCGCGGGGGCGCGGATGCCGGGGCCAGGACGCCCGCGTTGCTCGTTGCCCTGCTGGTCGTGTTGATCGCCGGATCCGGCGGTCAGACGCGGTTCGACCTGGATGGCTGAGATGACCCTGGTAGAGCGGTGGAGCGGTCGGCGTCGCACGAGCGCGAGCCGCGCCTCCGTGCCGGCGGGAAGCCGTGATGGTCCTGCGCAGTCGGGGCGGATCGCTCGGATATATCTGGACAAAGTGGGGCGTTCGGCTGTGCTCGGTCGAGTGCTTCTGGCTGCCGTGTCCGCTCTCGGCCTCGTCGTCGCTCCAGCGGTCGCGACCCCGGCGACCGCCACGTCGGCGCGTGAGGAGTGCAACCCCGAAGCGGGCGTGGTGAAGCTGCCCGGCGGAGAGCCCTGGGCGCAGAAGCGGCTGGACATCAAGACGGCGTGGCGGCTGAGCACCGGCGCCGGCGTACGGGTGGCGGTCATCGACAGCGGCCTCGACGTCAAGCATCCGCAACTGCCCTGGCTCTCCACCTTCGTCGACTTCACCGGAACCGGCTACACCGACTGCGTCGGTCACGGCACCGCCGTCACCGGAATCATCGCCGGCCGCGTCTATCCAGGCGTCGCCTTCCACGGCGTGGCTCCGCGGGCGACCGTCATAGAGCTCAAACAGAGCAATCAGGCCGAGGGCCACGTCGCCAACCTGGCGGCGGCCATCGACAAGGCGGTCCAGCTCAAGGCCGACGTCATCAACATCTCGATCAAGGCGGCCGACAATCCCACGCTCAAGGCGGCCGTCCAGAACGCCCTGGCCAGAGATGTCGTGATCGTCGCCGCCGCGGGCAACATCACCGACAAGAAGGAGGACGTGCCCGCCTACCCGGGCTCCTATGAGGGAGTGCTGGCCGTCGGCTCGGCCACTACCGACGGGCGGCGCGCCGACTCCTCCAACACGGCCACACCCGTCGGCGTCCTGGGGCCGGGCGTCGGCATCATCGCCCCGTGGCCGCACGGCACGTACAAGCTGGATCTCGAGGGCTCCAGCTTCGGCGCCGCCTACGTGTCAGGGACCGCCGCGCTGGTGCGCGCCCGGTTCCCGCATCTCAACCAGGAGCAGGTACGGCGGCGCATCATCGCCACGGCCGACGGCTCCGTCGGCAAGGGCACCGGGGCGGGCATGGTCAATCCGGTGCAGGCGGTCAGCGCCGTCCTGCCCTTCGAGCCCGCGGGCCGGCCGCTGGTGGCCGCGCCTCCGCCCGCTCCCATCGCGGCGGACGCGATCGCCAAACTCCCACCGGAGGACGCCGGGGCCAGGAACATCTCGCTGGCCGTGACCGCGGGGGCGCTGATCCTCACCGCCGCGGCCGGCGCGCTCGCCCGGGTGCTGCCGCTCGGCAGAAGCCGTGGATGGCGGGCGGGCCCACCGACCTGATGACCCATGTGACTGCTGATGCAGGCGCTGCGCCGCAGCGCTTGATGAAGGGAAACCTACGATGGACCCATTACAGCCGGACGATCCGATGAGGCTGGGCGACCACGACCTGTTGGAACGCCTGCCGGAGGGGCCGCGCGGGACGGCCTTCCTGGGCCGGGAGTCGGAGGACGCGCCTCTCCGGGTGATCAAGTTGTTCACCGGCAAGCCGGACCCGGAAGGCGTCGCGCGTTTCGCCAGGGTCCGGCGCCTTTCCAGCTCGTCCATCGCGCGAACGGTGGACGTCGGTCTGCACGAGGGCCACCTCTACGTCGTGCGCGAACACGTCGAGGGGCGCAGCCTCGCCGAGCTTGTCGCAGCCGATGGGCCGCTCGACGCCGAGGCCGTGGAGCGGGTGGCCGTCGGCACGCTGACCGCGCTGACCGCCGCGCACCTGGCGGGCATCACCCACCGGGGACTGACCCCCAGCAACGTCATCATGGGCGCCGACGGCCTCCGGGTGACCGACCTGGACCTCGGCGAGCCCGCCGGTGAGATCGGCTACCGTTCGCCCGAGCAGCTGAGAGGCGAGCCGTACGGTTCCTCCGCGGACCTGTTCGCCTGGGCGGCCACGGTGGTCTTCGCGGCCACCGGCAAGGCGCCGTTCGGTCAGGACGCCGACGCGGTGCTGACCGGGGTGCCCGCGCTGGGCACGCTGGCGGAGCCGCTGCTGGGCGTGGTGTCCGCGGCGCTGGCGAAGGACGCCGGGCAGCGGCCGACCACGTACGCGGCGCTGTTGCGCCTGCTCGGCGGCCCGGCGGCGGAGCCGGAGGTCGCGGCTGAGCCGCCGCCGGCGGAGGCGGTGACCCGGCCTCCGGCGTTCGGTCTCCCCGCCCTGCCGCCGGCGGCGGACGGCGCGCCGCTCGAAGGTGTGCCGGTCCAGCCCCCGCAGCAGGTGTGGGAGCAGCCCAAGCCGCAACAGGCGTGGGAGCCGCCCAAGCCACAGCAGGCGTGGGAAAGGCCCAAGCCGCAGCAGCCCATGTGGGAGTCGCCGCAGCGGCCCCAGGTGTTGCAGGCGTCGGTCGTGGAACCGTCTTCGCCGCGCCGGAGGTTCCCGGTCGGCCTGGCCGCCTCGGTGGCCGCGCTCATGGTGCTGTCAGGCGTGGGCATCTGGGGAGCCAGTCGTTACACGGACACCCAGCGGATCAACTCGATCGGCGTCTCGGCCGACGGCAAGGTCACCGGCGGAGCCACCGGATCGGCCGACGCGGGAGGGAAGGGAACGGCCGACTCCGGTGACGGGGCGGTCGCGCAGCCGGGCGAGCCGGGCGCCGACCAGCCGCAGCCCGAGGTGACCGTGCCGTGGGCCACGGCGTCCGAGGCCGACCCGTACGGCGTGGGCCCGCTCGTCCTGCCCACCGAGGAGCCGTCGGGCGTCCCGACCGCGCCCGCGTACAGCATGGTGCCGACGCCCTCGCCGCCGCCGACCCAGCCGGTTCCCACGGCTCAGCCGACGACCCCGCCGCCGACCAAGCAGCCGACCGCGCAGCCGACGACCCCGCAGGCGACGCCTGCACAGCCGAAGAGCCCGCGGGTGACCAAGACGGTCACGGCGACGCCGACGCCCAAGGACACGACGCCCAGGAACACCAGGACGCCGGAGCAGTCCCAGGAGCCGACCCCGACTTCCGAGAAGACGACCGAGCCCCCGACCCCGACGCCCAAGAAGAGCACCGAGCCTCCGTCCCCGACGCCGACTCCTGTCAAGAGCACGCAACAGGCGCCGGCTCCGCCGCCTGCGACGGAGGCCCCCGCGCCCCCGCCGGAGACGAATAGCGCGGCCCCGCCGCCCGCGCAGCCGCAGCCGGAGCCGAAGAACCCCTACACGCCGGTCCAGGTGTGCGGGTCCGGCTTCTACGTGCAGCGCTCGCAGGCGTTCAACGGTGGTGAGACCTTCCAGCTGTACAACAGCGGCACCAAGCAGAACTGCGTGGTGACGATGAAGTACGCGGGCGTGGGCAGGGAGAGCCCGGTCAGCGCGACGCTCGACGTCCAGGGCGGGAGCAGCGCGACCGACAGCGGCAACTACAAGTACTACGCCGGGCCGGTCAAGCTGGTCGCCCCGGGCAGGTGCGTGAAGTTCTCCGGCAGCGTCGATGCGGGAAGCACCGCCGCGGGCTGGGCGAACTGCGGCTGATCCAGCACCGACGGCCCCACCCCGAGCTTTCCGGGTGGGGCCGTCGTCGTCGCCCGAGATCCGGACGAGCGGCGGCCGCCGCGGCCGTCAGTAGGGCTTGTAGCCGCCGCCTCGTTCGAGGGACTGGATGCCGGGGTGGCCGCCGAGGTTGCCGTAGCGGCTGTAGGTGTACAGGACTCCCGCGATGATGTTGTCGACCGGATCCAGGATCCTGCCGTGGCCGGGCAGGGCGTGCGCGTTGAACGTCGGCGGGATGGTCTGCATCAGGCCCTGGGACGGAACGCCGTTCTTGGCGTTGATGTCCCAGGTGTTGACGGCGCCGGGGTTGCCGCCGGACTCGTGGTAGATGATCGTCCAGATGCGCTGGACGTCCTGGGGGTCGTTCGGGTCCAGGTCATTGACGTCGATGCCGCGTTCGCGCATGACGTCCGCCATCTCGGGTGACTTGATGACGGTGAGCGCCTGCTTGATCCACTCGACGACCTCGGCCTTGGGCGCGGGCGTGGTGCCCGCCGGCGAGACCCCGCCGCCCGACCCGGAGCCGCCACCGGCTCCCGCGCCGCCGCCGGACTTCGAGCCGTCACCGCCCGACAGCCGCGTGTCCCCCTGAGAGGATGTCGTCCGCTTCCAGATGACCTTCTTGTCGCCCGGGTCGAAGTCCGCCCCTCCGGGATACGGGATGTCGGAGAAGAAGCCGAACCGCGAGTTCTCCCCGGTCCCGCTCGCCTGGACGCGGCCGGCCAGCGTGTTCTTGGCGGCCGTGACGGCCTCCTCGGCGGCCTTGACATGTCCCTTGGCCAGCTCGATCTTGGTGTTCACCAGAGTGGTGAAGTCCCGGTCCTCGGGCAGCGCGCGCATGGCGTCGACCTGATCCTTGTCGCGGTGGTTGACAAGATAATTCCCGATGAAAACTTGCGCACCGCCGACCGTTTCATCGCAAAGCTTGCGGATTTCCGCGGAAGCCTTCTCCAGTGCCGTGGCGGTTTGGTCGAGCGCTGTCGCGCAGGCGGTGACGGCGGTGTTGAATTCGCCGCCCGCTTTGGGATAGAGACGCATGTGGCGGTCGAAGGCGTCCGCGGAATCGCCTTCCCACTTCAGGTCGACCTCGTTGATGTTCCTGATGAGCGCGGAGGTGACGTCCGCGGCCTGGTGGGAGCATGATCGCCAGGTCGAGGCGAGGGCCCTGATTCCCTGAGGATTGCCCGTCACCTTGTCGAGCATGGCCTGTAACTCCGCCCCGCGGGGGACCTCGGTGATGTCCGGCGCGGTTACGGTGATGATGATGGTGCTGTCGGTGCTCATGCGCCCGAGTCCTTCTCCGCCTTGCGGAGGTTGGCCTCCACATCGTTGAGCGCCCGCTCGACGCTCTCCAGCTTGAGCTGCGCGCTGTCGAGTTCGACGCGGATTCCGGACCAGGCGGCGTCCATCTTGGCGGCCAGCTCCTGCGCGCCGTCCAGCTTGCCGAACAGCTTGGCGTCCGTCAGCTCGGCGGGAGGCTTCGACTTGGTCTTCTTGAAGATTTCGTCGAGATCGAACCCCTTGGCCGCGATGTTGATCCGCGTCCTGCACTCGTCGAATGCCTTGTAGGAAACATCAACGAAGCCTGCGCTCATGAAAGTCGAGCATAGTGGAGATCATTGAGGTTGGTGAGTCCCGTTTTCCTCCACTTCCAAGGAAGCTGTCTGGATCAGCCGGTCTCCGAACCTTCTGTCCACATAAAAGGCCCGGCCGGGCGGGAGGGGCTGCGGTCGCACCTTGCCGAACAGCACACCTTCCTCCCGGTTGCCCGACATGATCAGCGCCGGGCTGGCCATCTCCTTGAGCCGCTGCACCGCCTGGTCGTACATGGCACGGTTGGCGCCGCCCATCTGACGGGCGAGGATCAGGTGCAGTCCGATGTCCCGCGCCTGCGGCAGCAGCTCCGCCAGCGGTTGCAGGGGATTGTTCGAGGTGGCCACCAGGTCGTAGTCGTCCACCACGACGTAGAGGTCCGAACCCTTCCACCAGCTGCGCTCGCGAAGCTGGTCGGGCGTCAGGTCGGCGGGCGGCAGGCGCTTGAGCAGGGCGAAGCGCACCTCCTGCACCAGCTCCGCCGCCGCCGCGCTGGAGACCGCGTAACCGATGCGGTGCTCGGTGGCCGCGGTGTCGAGGAGCGACCGGCGGTAGTCGATCACGACCAGCCTGGCTTCCTTGGGCGTCTTGCGCGCGACCAGACCTTCCATGATCAGCTTCAGCACGTTCGACTTGCCGCACCCGGTGTCGCCGAAGACGACGACGTGCGGATCGGCCTCGAAGTCGAGGGCGACCGGCGAGAGCGTCGCCTCGTCGATGCCGATCGCGATGCGGTTCTTGCCGGTCTCCTCGGAGCCCGGCAAGGCGGTCGCGGGGAGCAGGGACGGCAGCAGCCGCACGGGACGCGCGGCCGGGCCCTCCCACGAGTCTTTGACGATCTCCACGAGGGCGCGCAGCCCGTCGGCGAGGTCGTCGGCGCCGCGCAGCCCGTCGATGCGGGGAAGAGCGGCCAGGAAGTGCATGCCGTCCTTGGTGAGCCCGCGTCCCGGCGCGCCTTCGGGCACCGCCAGCGCCGCGCTGCGGCTGACCTCCGACTCGTAGGCGTCGCCGAGCTTGAGCTCGATCCTGGTGCCGAACAGGTCGCGGATGCCCGGCCGGAACTCCGACCACTTGTTGGTGGTCACCATGACGTGGATGCCGTAGCCGAGCCCGCGCGCGGCGAGGTCGGTGATCACCTGCTCCAGGCTCTCGTACTCCTGCCGGATCGTCAGCCAGCCGTCCACGACCAGGAACACGTCGCCCCAGCCGTCGCCCTCGATGCTGCCGTCGGCCAGCCGCTTGCGGTACGTGGCGATCGAATCGATGCCGTGCTCGGTGAAGTCCCGCTCCCGCTGCTGGAGGACGGTCGAGATCTCGGCGACCGTACGGCGGACCCTGTCGGCGTTCTGCCGGTTGGCCACGCCGCCCACGTGCGGGAGGCCCTCCAGCGCCGACAACGTGCCGCCGCCGAAGTCCAGGCAGTAGAACTGCACCTCCTGAGGCGTGTGCGTGAGCGCCATGCTGGCGATCAGCGCGCGCAGCACGGTGCTCTTGCCGCTCTGCGTGCCGCCCGCGACGCCGACGTGCCCGGCCGCGCCGGACAGGTTCAGCCAGTACGGGTCGCGACGCTGGTCGAAGGGCCGGTCGATGATGCCGATGACGGCGTGCAGGCGTCCCCTGCCGTCCCATCCCGGCGTGGACAGCCCGAGCTCCGGAGTCACCGACAACGAGGGGAGCAGGTGGGCCAGGGTCGGCGGCTCGGCCAGCGGCGGAAGCCAGATGCGGTGCGCCGCGGGGCCACGTCCCGCCAGCCGGCCGACCACGATGTCGAGCAGGCTCGACTGGGAGCCGCCCTCCTCCGCCTCCGCCGGTGCCTCCTTCGGCGGGGTCTCGACGACGGGCAGCGGCGCGAAGGCGCGGCCGTACTCGATGACCTCGCGGGCCGCGGGCTGCCCGCTGTCCGTCACGTGCCTGGGGTCGGGCTGGTAGGCGGCGGAGACGTAGGCGGCCTTGAACCTGGTCATGCCGGTGGTCTCGAACTTGAGGTAGCCGTTGCCCGGCGCCGAGGGCAGCTCGTACGCGTCGGCCACGCCCAGCACGGCCCGGCTCTCCATGGCGGAGAACGTGCGCAGACCGATCCGGTACGACAGGTGCGTGTCGAGCCCCCGTAGCCTGCCCTCGTCCAGGCGCTGGGAGGCCAGCAGCAGATGCACGCCGAGCGAGCGGCCGAGCCGGCCGATCATCACGAACAGGTCGATGAACTCGGGCTTCGTGGACAGCAGCTCGCTGAACTCGTCGAGCACGACGAACAGCGTGGGCAGCGGCAACAGGTCGGCGCCCTGCTCGCGGGCCCGCTCGTAGTCGCGGAGCGAGGCGTAGTTGCCGGTCGCCCGCAGGAGCTCCTGCCTGCGCACCATCTCGCCGTGCAGGGCGTCGTGCATGCGGTCGACCAGCGGGAGCTCGTCCTCCAGGTTGGTGATGACGGCTGAGACGTGCGGGAGGGAGTCGAGGCCGAGGAAGGTCGCGCCGCCCTTGAAGTCGACCAGGACGAAGTTGAGGATCTCCGAGGAGTGCGTGACCGCGAGCCCGAGCACCAGCGTGCGCAGCAGCTCCGACTTGCCGGAGCCGGTGGCTCCGATCAGCAGGCCGTGCGGGCCCATGCCGCCCTGCGCCGACTCCTTGATGTCGAGCTCCACCATGCGGCCGTCGGCGCCGAGCCCGATCGGCACGCGCAGCCTGTTACGGCCGGCCCGTGGCCGCCAGGTGACCGCCGGGTCCAGCGTGCGCGGGTCGCTGATCCCCAGCAGGTCGGTGAGCGTCGTGTTGACCGACAACATGTCCTCGCCGTCGCCGCCGCTCCTCGACGAGGCCCGAAGCGGGGAAAGCTGCCTGGCCAGCCCTTCCATCCACACGAAGGAGAGCTTGTCCGGCGCGCCCAGCCGCGTCTTGCGTTCCTTGCCCGCGTGGTCGAGCTTCACCATGTGCAGGTTGTCCGGCTGGACTTCCATCCGCAGCGTGTTGCCCTCCTCGACGGCGCCGGTGGAGCCGGTCAGGTCGATGACGGTCACGCCCAGGATGGCGTCGCTGCCGAGCTGGGAGTCGTGCGGCACGTGCCCGCCGTCCACGATCACCACGTGGTACGGCAGCTCGTCGGCGGGTGCGCCCGGCTGGAACCTGGGCCGCTCCTTGAGGTCGCCGCCGACGAGCCGATCCAGCTCGCCGATGTTCTCGGCCATCAGACGGACCGGCCCGGACGCGTCGACCACGTCGGGGTGGAGGGCGTGCGGGAGCCACTTGACCCACTCCCAGTGGGGCATGCGCTCCTGGTCGGCGCAGACCATGATCCGGATGTCGTCGGGGGAGTGGAAGACGACGATCTGGCCGATCACGGCGCGTACGAGATCCCGCATCGCCGCGAGGTCGCCGGTGAGCCGGATCCGGGCGAAGGAGGCGAGGGCGACGGCCACGGGCAGCCGGGAGAGCGTGGAGTGCGCGCGCATGAATCTCCGCAGCGCGCCGGACGAGAGCGCGTCCAGGTCCTCCACGGGTTTGGAGTCCGGCGGGAAGAGCTGGATGGCCAGTTTCTGCACGCCGGTGCCGAGGCGGATCGTGCCGAAGTCCTCGTCGCGGGGACGGCGCTCCCATAAGCGGGGTCCCATCGCGATCCACCACAACGAGTCAGGCTCGGGCCCGCTCCACTCCAGGGCCTCGCGCTGCTGCTTGGCGGCGCGCCTGGCCTTCCTGCGGATCTGGCCGAGGTAGCGGAAGTAGTCGCGGCGGGCGCCGTTCAGCCGGTGCTTGCGCTCGCCCGCCTGGCGCCCCATCTGGCCGATGGTCATGCCGACCATGGAGACCGCGAACAGGCCGCTGGCCACGTACATGATCGGGTTGGAGTTGCCGCCCGCGGTGAACATCAGGGCCATCGCCGCGGCGCCCGCCACCATGGGCAGGTAGGCGAGCACCAGCATGAACCCCTGGCCCTGGACCTCGGGGATCTCCGGCGGGGACTCCAGCATGACTTCCCCGCGAGGTGGCTTGGGGCCGGGGCGGCGCTCAGGGCGCCGGACAACCACTTTGCTCACGCGACGTTCTTACCAGAAGCGACCCGCTATGTTCTGTGCTGTCCGTGATGCTTCTGGGACGGAGTGCACCGTGGGATCGAAGGTTCAGAAGCCGCCGCCGCCGGAGTCTCAGCCTCCTGCGGAGGGAGCCGACAGCTCCACGCCGACGCAGTCGGGGCCGATCCAGCAGGGTGCCCTCGCGCAACTGCCGTTGCCGCTGCCGGTGTTGTGCAACGTCACGATCGTGGGTCCGAACCGCAAGGCCGACCTGACGCTGCCCGCCGACATCCCGCTGCCGCACGTGCTGCCGGGGCTGCTGCGCATGCTCGGCGAGGTGGGCGGTGACGCCACGTCGTCGCCGGGATGGACGTTGCAGCGGCTCGGCGGCGCTCCGCTCGACCTGGAGCAGAGCCTCGGCACGCTCGGCGTGCTCGACGCCGAGGTCCTCTACCTCCGCCCGCGCGAGTCGATCCTGCCTGCCGCGATCTTCGATGACGTGGCCGACGTCGTCGCCACCGGCGTGCGCAACGGACCGGGCACGTGGACGGCGGCGCACAGCAGGGCCCTCGGCGCGGCCGGCGCCACGGGACTGCTGGTCCTCGGCGCCGTCGGCCTGGCCCTGGCGGGCCTGCCGCCGCTGGTCGGCACGGTCGTCTTCGGAGTGCTCGCGCTGCTGCTGATCGCCGCGGGGACCGTGCTGTCGCGGGCCATGGGCGACTCCACGGCCGGCGCGCTGATCGGCCACGCGGCGCTGCCGTACGGCTTCCTGGCCGGGCTGTTCACCCCCGCGGGAAGCGGGAGCATGGCCGAGGTCGGCGCTCCCCATGTACTCGCCGCGTTCGCCTGTACGGCGCTCGCCGCCGCCGTCGCCGGGATGACGATCTCGCACGGCATACCCGGCTTCCTCGGCACGGCCGTCGCCGCGACGTGCGGTGCGGTCTGCGCGGCGGTGGTCATGGTGTCGGGGGCCGCCCCCGCGGGAGTGGCGGCCGTGGCCATCGCCGTGTTGCTGGCGCTGAGCCCGCTGGTGCCGACGCTCTCGTTCCGGCTGGCCCGGGTGCCGCTGCCGGCCATGCCCACCACGGCAGAAGAGCTGCGCGCCGACAACCAGCGGCTCGACGCGGCGGCGATCCAGGAGCGCACCGTGATCGCCCAGCACTACGCCACGGGGCTGATCACCGCTGTCGGGCTGGCCGCGCTGGTCGCCGAGGCGCTGCTGGTACTGCACGACGGGTTGGTCGCCGACATCATGGCGGTCGCGCTCTCCCTGACGCTCATCATGCGGGCCCGCGTGTTCTCCGGCGTCGGCCAGCGGATCTGGCTGGTCGGCTCCGGCCTGGCGGGGCTGGCCATGGTGGCCTTCGCGCTCAGCTCCAAGGGAGGGGTCATCGGCGCGCTGGCCGTGGCGGTCTGCGTCTTGTGGGTGGCCCTGCTGGCGGTGGGCATCGGGAGGACCCTGTCGTCGGGGAAGCCCTCGCCGTTCTGGGGGCGGGCCGGGGACATCCTGGACGTGTTGCTCGTCGTCGAGCTCTTCCCGCTCGCGGCCGGCGTGCTCGAGATCTACACCTGGGTACGCGGATTGTCGGGCTGACACTCTGCTGCGAGCCAAGCGGCGGAGCGAGGGGGTCCCAGGGCGCCCGGCGCCCGGGGACGAGGTCGTCAGCTGATGCGCTCGTATCCGCCACCGGAGTCGGTGGTCTTGGTGCCGCCGGAGAACTTCACCCAGGAGCCGGTCGGCGCGGCGTGGTAGACGGGCACGGTGTGCAGAGGGGTGATCTCCTCGTTCTTCACCACGCCCGCTCCCTTCACGTCCACCGCGCACCAGACGAAGGTGCGCGTGCCCACGTCCTTGGTCTTGAACGTCACCGCGCAGGCGTTCTGCTTGCCGGCGTTGTAGAGCAGGTAGGCGACGCCGCCGGTGAACGTGGCCTGGCGCTCGACCGAGTAGCCGGGGCCGCAGACCGTGGCGGGCGTCTCGGTCGTCCGGCCGGAGGCCGAGGCGGTGGTGGCGGTGAAGACCGCCGTCGTGCCGAGCGCGGCCACGATGACCGCGCCGATCGTCCTCTTCTTCAACCTCAAGATCTTCATCTCCATATCGCGGGGTTTGACCGTCGGGCCGGCTGATCCGCTCGACGGTGGCGGTTCTGCGAGCGTTCAGGCCCCATCCGGGCCGCGCCGCATTCGCCGAGGGGCAATCTTGCGACGCCGCATTCTTCGCGTCGTTAGCGCAGAGCGCAGAAAGTGTTGGCGCTAAGCGCAGAGTTTTTCCCGTTTGCGCGACTTTGTGATCAGTGTGGCAAGTGGTGGTTACCATGCGAATCGATGTTGTTTCGCGGAGGTTGTCCGCCCTATTCGCGTCGACCAACCGCCGTGCGAGACAAGGAAATGTCCACTTGGAGGTCCAGTGGCACTGTACGGAGCAAGTCCGACGCAGTTGACCAATGCTGCCGGGTACTGCCAGGACACCGCGCAGTACATCGAAGGCATGCGTCAGCGGGTTCAGACGATCAAGGGCGACTTGACCACCCAGGGTTGGCGGGGTGGCGCGGCCCAGAAGTTCAGCCACGCGCTCGACGAGTGGGACGTCGAGTTCAAGGCTGTGATCAAGATCCTCGAGGACATCCACGACCGGCTCAACATCGGCGCCGGCGTCTACCGGAACGCCGCCGACCAGAACATGGAGCTGTCCGGGTCGCTGACCAGGGACGGCTTCATGGGCCGGATCGACAACGTCGTCAACGACAACTAGCCGACCGAGGCAACGGAGATCCCAGTGACCGTCCCCGATGATCACACATTCGTCAAGTTCGGCAGCATGGAGCAGGCGTACGAGGAGCTCAAGAAGATCGTGACCGAGCTCGACAAGGCCACGGACGATCTGTTCTCCGACATCAAGAAGGAGCTCGCAGCCAGCTGGGAAGGCGAGGCCGAGCAGTTCTTCAACACCAAGAAGGACCAGTGGAACGCCCACGAGCAGGCGATGGCCAAGCAACTGTTCCAGGCGGCCGGCGCCGTCAACATCGCCAAGGGCAACTACGAGAGCGCCGAGCGGCGCAACATCGCCATCTGGACGGACTGACGCGCCTCCTCGGTCACCGTGGCGACGCGGTGACCGAGATCTCGCATCTGCAGGGGTAAGCGATGGGCAAGCAGGAACCCGAACCGCCAACCGATCCGCTCAGCGTCGAGCCGCACACGGCCGAGAAGTTCCAGGGCGACGGGAGGGTGCACGAGCCCTCCATGATGCGCTCGATCGCCGAGGCTCTGTCGAAGAACCTCGCGACCCTGGAGAGGCCGGGCATCAGCGGGAGGGCTCTGATCGACGTCCAGCCCGGCGCCACCCAGTTCGGGGAATGGGCGGACGCCAAGACCTTCGGCGCGACCGCGGGCAAGGACAGCGCGGGACAGAAGCTCGGCCAGGTCCACGCCGAGTTCATCAAGGCGTACAAGAACGTCATCGCGGCCATCGAGGCGAGCGCGGGAAACCACGCCGAGGCGGACACGCGGAACGAGAGCACCTGACCATGGCCGACAGCGGTTCGAAGCGCGAGACGCTCGTCATCTGGGGGGACAGGGTGCCCACCGGCGAGGGCGAGCCCCATCCGAAGGCGGAGATCCTGCGCCTGCTGGGGACGTGCCAGCCGGATCAGGTCAAAGGGGCCGGATCCACCTACATCAGCGCGGCCGAGGCGGTCATCAACGCGGTCGTCGGGATCGAGGACCACGCCGGCAGGATCCTCACCATCTGGAAGGGGCCGGACGCCGACAGGGCCCGCACCGCGCTCGAGCTCATGTACGCCACAGGGCAGGAACTGGCGAGGAAGCTCGCGGAGATGGGCCGGAGCCTGGAGGCCTACGCGGGGTACATCCCCGCGGCCATCGCCGAGGTCCAGGGCATCAAGGTGGACAAGACCGACCCGCAGGTCCAGGAGATGGTCCGGGTCCAGAAGTTGTTGCTCAAGGTCGACCTGGAGGGCGACGACGAGACCAACGCCATCGCCGCGGTCGAGGACCTCAGGGCGCAGGAGGCCCTGAAGAGGCTCAACGAGAAGATCCGCGACCTGCACCTCACCTCGGTCCCCTACAACATCACCTACGAACTGCCCGCCGTGACGATCCCGGCCGGGCCCGGTGGTGACCTGACGAGCGTCCAATACGGGGGGACGAGCGGGAGCCAGGGGCCCACGTTCGGCGACGGCGATCCCGGCGCCGACGGTGCGGGCGTCAGCGGCTCGGGTGGCACGGGCGAGACCGCCACGCGGGTCGCGGCGGACGGCCACCAGGACGACGTCCGGCCAGGTGGCGAGGACGGCGCCGTCCCGGGGACGCAACCCGCTGAGCAACCCGGCCAGGAGCAGCCCGGCGACGGGCAGCGACCAGGCGGTGGGGACGGATCCGGGCAACAGTCCGGCGGCCAGAGCACAAGCGCGGGTTCGGAGGACGGCACCGCCCCTCCGGTGATCGGCGCCCAGGACAGGACCGACCTCGACGACGCCACTCCCGAGGCCGACCCCGCCCGGACCGAGACCTCGGCCTACCAGCCCCCGACCACCACGCCGACCACGATCGGCAACCATCCTCCGAGAACGGCGATCCCCGCCACGACCCCGACGCCGACCGGCACGACCCCGGGCGTCCCGTCGGTGATCGGTTCACCGAACAGCGCGTACACACCCGGCGGGCGCCTCGGGGCGATGCGCGGCGGCAGCCCGGCGGGCCTGTCAGGCACGCCGTTCCTGCCCATGATGGGGACCGGAGGCCCGATGGGTGACGAGGGCGGCGACCTGGAGCGCGCCACCTACCTGTCGGAGGACAGATCGGCCTGGACCAGCAGCCACGACGTGACGGACCCGGTGATCGGATGAGCGACCAGCAACCAAGCGGCACGGGGCAGCAGCCAAGCGGCACGGGCCGGCAACCGACCGGTCAACAGCAGGGCGGTATGGGTCAGCAGCCCTACGGTGGCTACGGTGCCTTCCCGACGAGCATCCAGGTGCCGCAGCGCTCGTCGGGCATCTCCTTCAAGGTAGGAGAACTCGACGCGGCCAGCGGCAAGATCAACGGCCAGGCGGCACTCATCGACGTGCTGCGGGCCAAGTCCAGCCACATGGGTGTCCCGTTTCCCAGCTTCGGGACGATCGGCATCGGGATCACCAGAGCCCACGACAAGGCGATCGCGGCCCAGTCCGCCGCCCTGGAGAGAGGCAAGAAGGCGCTGCAGAGCTGGCAGGCCGCGCTGAAGAAGGCCGACGCCAACTACCACGAGGCCGAGACGTCGGACTACGGCATGTGGCGCAACGAGGAGGAGATCGACTCGGGCGCCGGAGGTGTCCCGACCCCGAAGATGCCCACCGTGCCGGACGCGAACCTGCCGGGCGGCGACGTGCCCGGCGGCGACCTGCCGGACACGGATCTCCCCGGTACGGACCTGCCCGGCACGGACCGTCCGGGCGGCGACCTGCCGGGCGGCGACCTGCCGAATGGCGACCTGCCGGGCACCGACCGGCCCACGACCGACGTGCCGGGCGCCGATCTGCCCGGGGTCGACCGGCCGGATTCCGACCTGCCCGGCGGCAACGACCCGAACATGAAGGTTCCCGACATCGACTCGGCGCTCAACGAGCCGCAGGACAAGACCGGCCTGTCCTCGTTCGATCCCAGGACGCAGCAGCTCAACGGGGTACCGAACCCGAACCTGACCGATCTGAGCACGCGCCAGGGAACCGCATTCGGCTCGCCGACCGGCAGCGGCGCGGGCTCCGACGGTGGCGCCGGCGCCGGTCTGCGGGGGCAGGGAGGCTTGGGCACGCCCGGCGGCCTGGGCAGCGGCATGCCGATGGCGCCCATGATGCCGATGAGCGGCGCGAGCAGCGACGAGCGCGACAGGGAGCAGGGCTCGCTGTTGTCGGAGGACGAAGGCGTGTGGGGTGACGACGAGGACATCGCCCCCGAGATCATCGGCAAGGAGAAGCAGTGAGCTACGGGGAGGGCAAGGGCCTCTACTACGCAGCGGCCGCCACCGCATCGGGCGCGGCACTCCTGATCAGGCGTCCCTGGGCCTACTACGTGGTTCTGATGATCGGCCTCATGGTCTCCGACCCGGGACGGATGTCCTCGTCGGCCAAGAACTGGCGCACCACCGACCACGGCGGGCTGACCTCCGAACTGACCGCGCTCGAAGGGCAGCTCAAGGAGTTGCAGGCCGCGCTCAGCGGCCCGGGAGTCAAGTGGGAGGGCGCGGCCCGCGAGCAGTTCGACCAGGCGTACAACGACTTCACCCAGTCCCTCGCCACGCTCAAGTCAACGCGGAACGCCACTGGTGAAGCCGTCGACCAGAGCGCGAAGTTGTACTACTACGGGGCGATCACCTTCATGGGCATCGCCAGCTTCATGATGATGTACGCCCTGGCGATGATCGCGATCCAGCGCTACGTGCCTTTCGCCTATGCGCTCGATCTCAAGGTCGGCAAGGTCGCCGTCGAAGCGGGGAAGAAGGTGCTGCTCAAGCACGGCATCGCGGTCGGCCTCCTCACCACCCTGCTCTACCAGGCCGTCCAGCAGTCCGAGGCCAGCGGGAAGGCCTTCCCCACGATGAAGGGCATCCCGAACCAGCTCACCAACCTGAAGTCCGGCGCCATGCCGGAGTTCAGCAGTTCCGCACTCGACTACGACGTGGCGGGCGGCACGCTGACCCCCAAACTGGACACGAAGGGCGGCCTCGGCGGCCTCTGAGCCGGGCCGACAGGCTCAGGAGCGGCCGGCGAGCCGCCCGGCCGACGTCTCCGCGACGGGTTCGCGCGCTGCGGCGCGGTCCAGGAGCGGCCCCTCGGGAATGAGCCGGAGCAGATGCGCGGGCACCGGCGTCACCTGGGCGGCGTCGTAGCCCAGCGTGCCCACGAGGTCGGCGGAGGCCAGCCGGAACCGCTTGCCCTCGTCGGTGATGAGGGAGTACTCGTGGATCGCGCCCGCCTGTCCCTCTCCGGAGAGCCGACCGGCCAGTGCGGCACCGCCGGGAGGCAGCAGCACCTGGTCGACGCGGTCGGGGTTGCCGCTGCTCGGCGGCTTGGGGATGGTCAGCGTCGCGCCGGTCGTCAGCTGCGCCCGGACCGAGCCTCGGGCCGTATCGGGGTACACCGCGCACAAGGGCGCGGAGGCCGTCGGTGTACGGAAGCGGGGCATGGTGACCGGCAGCCCGTCGCCCATGACGCGCCGTGCCGAGATCTTGGCGGCGTTGACCGTGGCGGCGTCGACGGCGATCGGGCGTACCCGGCCCCTGCCGTAGGCGATCTTGGTGTCCGGGTCCTGGAGCAGGAGCGTCGCCTGCGTGTGGCTGACGGGGGCGAGGCCGTCGGCGAGCAGCACGTACCAGCGCTCCTGGACGCCCGGAACGGCGGCCAGGGTGAAGATCTGCCCCACTCGCGCGGGCGAGCCGCCGGGGCCCGTCACCCGCCTGCCGCGCTCCGGGATCTGGAGCGCGACGAAGTCAGGACCGGCGGGAATGGCGTTCACCCAGGTGATCGGCACTCTGCGCGGCGCCTGGTCGGTGAGCCGGCGCGGGTTCTCGACGAGCATGCGGTAGTTGTTCCACAACACCCAGTTCTGCTGCCCGTCGGTGACGAGCAGCGCGTCGGCGCCCACCGGGGTGCCGCCGACGTCGATGCCGCCCAGCAGCGTGACGTACGGACGGCGCACTCCTGTCGCGTCCGGCTGCTCGACCACGCAGACCGTCCACGGTGATGTGACCATCCTCTCGGGCTTGGGCAGCGAGTCGGGCGCGCCCGAGATGCCGATCTTGCGCCCCCTGGCGAAGCCGGCCAGCGACTCGGCCGACACCGTACGGACCTTGATCTCCTGGCTGTCCAGCAGGAGCCTGGCGGAGACGTAGTTGTCCACCGGCTGGAGCTTGCCTTCGCTCTGGTTGTAGACGAAGGAGGCGCCGGTCTCCTCCTCGATGAGCAGCTGGCCCGCCTCCTTGAGCTTGGTGGCTCCTCCGGGGCTGAGCATGCCCCAGATCCCGAATCCGGCCGTGATCAGCACGAGGAGGAGAATGCCGGCGAACGTCGCCACGTTGTATCGCCGCATGGGCGACTCGGGCAGATCGGGCTCACCCTGAAGTAGTGCCAATCCCAGGCGCTGGGTCATCAGTTTGTGCGCCTGGTAGAGATCCTTTCGGGTCTGCATGACGGACAATATTACGCAGGTCGCGAAAGTTGTTTAATGAGGATGGATATCACACTTTTATAAGGCATGGCGGGCGAGTAGGCTTCTTGATCAACCGCATGCGGGAGGCTTTCATGGCATCAACCGACAATGGTTGGTATTTGGAGCAGAGCTGGCCGGGTCTGGTGGCCGACAGGGACGGCGTCGAATACAGTCCCATGGAGCTCGAAAAGGTCGCCAACGCTCTGTGGGCGAAGCTGCCTGAGGTCTACGGCAGCGATCCGACGGGGCAGCAGGCCGCCACGACCAGCGGTCCGGGCTCCTACCCTGACGTGGAGCAGCACGGACCGGCGCTGGACTTCTTCGCCGATCACCTTGAGGGTGTGAAGAACTGGGAGGGCGGCAGGAGCTTCGCCACGGCGCTGCGGCAGAGCCACGAGGAGTTGGCCAAGGTCTACAAGGAGGTCAACGAGAAGCTCGCGATCGCGTTCGCGCTCATCGACGTCGGCGCCGGCAACTACAAGCGCGCGAACGCGGCGAACGGGGGCTAGAGATGGCTGAGAACGTGACGGCGGACCACACGATCCGCTTCAACGGGAGCGTGCCCTTCTCCGTCAACGACGACGGCCGCAGCGTGGCGGGGATCAAGAACCTCATCATGATGCTCGACCCGGCGACCATCCAGCGTACGGCGGCGTCCTACCTGGCGGCCGCCGACAGGCTCACCTCGATGAACGAGGCCCTGGTGTCGGGGGCGACCGCGATGGCCAAGGTCTGGGAGGGGCCCTCGTCAGTGGAGTCGCAGCAGTCGCTGCGCACCCTGCACGCCACTATCCGCGAGCTGGCGGCGAAGTTCAAGGCGGTGGGCCTGCCGCTGGAGGCGCTCGGCAGGCGGCTGCTGGAGCACAAGGAGTTCGTGGAGAACAAGTCCGAGGCGTGGAGCGACAACGACCACACCTGGGACGACAGCATCCCCGGCTGGTACCACACGATGAACTCGTCGGGGTACGAGTGGGGCTCGTCGGACGAGCTGGCCGGCCAGCATCTGCGGCTGCTCAACAACGACCTGCGCAAGGTCTACGAGGAGTGGCCGTTCAACGTCCACAAGGTCGTGCCCGACCTCAAGCCTCCCACGATTCCCGGCCCCCCGGTGGACACGACCGAGGACCCCGGGGACCATCACGTCGATACGAGCTCCTTCACCCCTCCGGGCGGCGACCTCGAGGGCCCCGGCCCCGACGGCATCGACGAGACCTCGGCCGGCGACACGGCCGTGCCCGGCCTTCCCGGCGACACCCTCAGCGGCGACGGGGGCTACCCGGGCTCCGGCACAGACTGGGACGGCTCCGGCACTGACGGCCGCTACCCGGACAGGACCGGCCTCGACGCCGGCGACTCGGGCGGCAAGGGGCCGAACGGCGCCGACCGGAGCGGCGCGAACACCAACGGCGCCGGCCCGGACGCCGGCGCCGGGACGCCGGACACCGGCGGCCTGCCGAACACCCGCGGGACGAACACCACCCTGGAGGACTTCCAGCGCCCGGCCGGCTGGGCTCCGGACCCCTCCACCTCCTTCCCGAACGGCCCCACTCCCTACCCCTCCACGGGCAACGGCCCCGGCGTCGGTGTCGGCGGCAACGTGCTGACCGGCCCGGGCGGTCTCCCTCTCAACGCCAGGTCCGCCTCCGCGACCGGCGGCGGCATGCCGTTCATGCCGATGGCCGGGGCGGGGGCCAACGAGTCGGAGGACAAGGAGAACAGCACCTGGCTCCACGAGGACGACGACGTCTGGGGCGACGACACGGACGGCGCCGTCTCCGGCAGGATCGGTTAGCCGGAAGAGGACCGGCGCAGCTCCCGCAGCGTCCGTTCGGCGGTGGCCTGGTCCACCGCCGGGCACCGGAAGCCCTGCGCGACGATGTGCGCGCAGAGCTCCTCATCCGGCCGGATGCCGTGCTCCTCCAGGTAGTAGGTGACCGTGTCCGTCCAGACCCAGGTGCCGTCGGTCCGGAAGCTGAGCGGCACCACCGCGCCGCGCGCCGGGTCGAGCCGATCGAGGTCGAGACTTGTCGTCGAGAGGATGGCGGCGCCGGCCTTCAGGTAGTCGGCCAGCCGCGGGTCCTGTTCCCGTGGGTGATCGGGCAGGAAGTACGGCACGCCGTCCCTGACCCCGTCGAAGACCCTGGCCACCGAGATCGTCGGCACGATCTCCACGTAGCCGTTGCTCCAGCCGCGCAGCAGGTCGAAGGCCTCGGCCAGGGTCCACTTCCGCGAAGCGGCCATCGTCTCGATCATGGACTGGACGTCTGCCGAGCTGAACTCGAGCCGGTCACGCGCCCGCGTCATCGTGCCGAGGATCCGGTCCGAGCTGATCTCGACCACCTTGAGGGTGCTCATGAGGCGCTCACCTGCATGAAGCCCGTGCATCCGGCGCACGGCCCCCCGGTCGCCGAAGTGTTCCTGACGCGTACGCTCATCTCGCTCGCCACCGTTCGTCGTCCGAGGTCGGGTGCCACTGGGTGATGGCGACAGGGCCTTCACCATGGCGTACTCCACGAGCGCGGCGAGGAGCTCGACGCGTGCCCGGGGCGCCGACGTGGATGTGCCCGCCGGTGTCCGTGGTGATCTCGCCGTCGTAGGACCGGATGATCTCGGTGTCCCGCAGAATGCCGGCGCTGAACTCACCGGCGACGAGACGGGCGCCGTAGTGCGGGAACACCACCGCGCCGGCGGCGGGCCCTGACCGGTGGAGCTCGCGGGTCATCACGATCACGTCGCTCCGTCGGCGCCGAAGTGGTGCTGGACCCGGGTGGGCGCGGGCGCCGGCAAGGCGATCAGCGAGACCTCGCCCTTGGCGTGCATTCCGATGTGGTACAGACGGTCCAACGCCACGTTGTAGGCGGCGCGGAAGCCGTACTGCTGATAGTCGGAACGCAGCGACACGACGATTTCGGTGAGGAACTCGACGTCCTGAGGGCTCAGCGGGTTGTCGACCCACGTCACCCGGCCGCCGGGGGCCCGCTCGACGAAGTTGCCGAGGAGATGAATGGGATCAGGCACGGCCGCCCCGCCGTCGAGCTCGAAGGCACGTCCGTGGTCGAAGCCTGCCACCCCGTCGTCGGTGAGCATGAGATTGCCCGGGTGCCGGTCATTGTTGATGATCAACAGGTCGAGAAGTTCGATCAGCAGGGCGCCACGTCGGACGTTCGCGTCGGTTCCCCTGGGCACCTTCCGACCGGCGACGTACTCCATGAGGATGCTCCGGTCGGTCGGATGCGCGACGACGACAGGAACGTTGGCGCCGAGACGCTGTCCCACGATCGATCCGAGGATCTCGGCCTTGCGCCCGCGCATCGTCGTCTTCCGGGCGATGGCGGCGCCGTCCGCCAGGACGAGCAGGTCCACGGTGCCGTCCGCACCCGAGCCCAGGCGCTGCCAACTCGCCGGATCCGCCGCCACGGCGGCTTCGACGAGGTCAGGGGGCAGGCCGCGCCGATGAGTGGTCTCCCGCGGCCGAACATGGGCCGGCCTGGGAGGTGCCGTCGTCGGCGCCGCCGGGTGAGCCTCGAGCCACTCGCCGTTGTCGTGCCGAGGGAAGATCGGTCGTCCGTCCGGGCTGTACCGCTGGGCGGCCGCGGTGTGCGGACTCCTGTCGGCGCCGATGTAGACGAGCTTGTTGCCGGCGAGCACCGAGCGGCCGGTGAGGTCGGCGAGTTCCTGCAGCAACGCCGGGTTGCGTGCCGTCTCGCAGCCCAGGATGCGCAGCCTCGCGGTGGGGTGGCCGATCACGCGCGGGTCGTGGGCGAGCATGGTCGCCAGGTCGGCCGCGCTGAGGCGTTCGGAGCCGATGAGGAAGCCGATGTCGTCGCCGGCGATCGCGACGTCGATGACGCCGGGTGTGAGCCGGAGCAGGCGTGGATCGGCCGTGGGCATCACCAACGTGTTCTCGTCGCGGTACCAGATGCCCGCGACGACCTCGTGGCGATGTTCCAGGATCAGGGTTCGATGCCGGCTGCTCAGCGGTGGCGCGGAAACCGGGGCGGCACTTTCATCGGGCGCCCTGGAGGGCCTGGCCGCCACGGGGGGCGGGGTGTGGCGCAGTAGCCGCCGGCGGAGGGTGGAGAGCACGGTGCGCGGATTGTCGGGCCTGGACACCGAAGCGGGGGCGAGCCAGGTCTCGAGCAGTTCAGCGACCGCGGCCGATGTGTCGCCAGGCAGGAAGATGTGGAATTGCCCCGAAGAGGAATATCCGTTGCCGACGCGCAGGTTGCCCAGCGACGTCGTCTCCACAGGGCCGTCGGCCGCTATCACGACCCGGCCCGTGAACTGGGCGAGGCTCTGCGCGAAGGTTGTCGCTCCGCCGTCCGGATCGGCCAGCAGGATCGCCTGGTCCGACTGGAGGCCGGGGCTGTTCAGCAGCAGCGCCGCGATCTCCGCGGCCTCGATGAGCCGGCCGTCGATCCGCGTTCCACGCTCGGAGAAACGGCCTTGCACGATGCAGACGCCCGGGACGACGCCGGGCGAGGGGTACATGGCCTCATGTCCATCGCCGTGGATGCGCACGCCTGACGTCGTTACGCTCACCGCTGTGCGGGCCTGGTCCGCGAGGGCATGGGCTCGTGCCGGGGTGAGTGCGAAGGCGGGCGTGACCACCGGTCCTGTCCGGTCCGCGGTGGGCTGCTGGGTGAGGAAATAGTGCGACTCGCCGTCGTCGGTGGTCAGCACGGCTGTCACGGCGAAGCGGGCACCGGCTCTGAAGAGGACGCGATGTGGATCGGCCGATAGGTCGCCGACCGGCACATAGTCGGACGCGAGGATGGTCACTCGCACGCCGTGTGGACTTTCGCCCAGCCGGTCGGCGTTGTCCACGCCGTCGAGCAGGGTGTTCACGGTGAACTCGGCGCCGGGCTGGATATCCCCGGGGATCACGCCGCCGGGCACCCGGGCGAAGACGTGCCCCTGGGCGTTGGGGCGTTCCGCCAGCTCAGAGTCGGCCCGGGAGATCACGTCGGTCTGGTTCCGCGCGTTCACCCGCCACAGATGGTCGCCCTGCATCAGATCGGCCAGGACGGGAGCCGGCTCCGGTGCAGGCTGCCATGCCGGCGCGCGGTGCTCAGCGGTGGCCGGGCCCTCGGAGAACGTCAGCGAGATCACCGTGGCTTCGTCGGATCCGATGAACGTGCGCAGAGCGCTCAGTATCCGCTGATGCCGGTCACCGAGGCCGAGCCTGTCGAAGTCGCCGTGGAGCGCCTCCAACCTGGTGGCAAGCTCGGTGACGTCACGGGCTGACAACACCGGCGCGCCCGCGCGAAAGTCCCAGTCGTAGGCCTGGCCGAACCGCACCAGGATCGGGTTGGCGTCCAGTAGCCGGCGCAGCGTCCGGTGGCTCATCGGCTTGCTCATGCTCAGGAAGGTGCAGAGCGCCCGGGTGGCGAGACGGGCCTCCGCGGCGGCGGTGCGCTCCGGGGGAGGGACGATCTCTTCGAAGACCGTGAAGGGGTCGGCCCGGTGAGAGCGGGGCAGGCCGTCCGTGACGTCGGATGTCTCCTCCAGCCTGGCCTCGTACTCGTCTGCCGCCGCCTGGGTGGGGAACTCGCGGCGCAGCGCGCGAGTCCCGTCACTGAGGACCACGGTGGTCGGGCCACCGGGCGACGGGGACGCGTCGATCACTTGCTGGATGCCCGTGGCCACACTCGCCCGCAACCGGTCGCTGCCGAAGGTGCGGTAGACGTTCCCGAGCCGGTCGAGGTGCACCGCTGGGCCGGGGAGGCCGAGAGCCCGCCGGACGAGGGCGAAGACGAGGACGTCCGTGGCCTCGACGCGGGGAATCTCCAGAGCCTGCGACCCGTCGGCGAACGTGACCACGGACCCCAGCGCCGATACTCGCCGCGACACTATGCCATGCCGGAGGTTGTTCTTCAGACGGCCCAGGCCCTCGTCCATTGCCCTGAGCCGTTCGATGTCCGCCATGACCAGGCTCTGGCCCGGCGCGGCGGTCACCACGTCTTCTCTACCTGCCGCGTTCGAGGCCAAGAGGCGATGCCTGTCCATGATGCGCTCGAAATCGGGCAGCATGTCCAGCTGGGCGAAGTCGGTGCGCGAGGACTCCAGCAGGGTCCTGAGCGCCCGTACGTCCGGCCAGGTCAGCGGGTTGCTTCCCCAGGTGCGCTCGCCGGAGGCGTCCTCGCGAAGGAACAGTTCGAGAAGTGGCGTGCCGCTCGCCGGCACATGGAGAGCGGGTTCGGCGACGAGCGGCGTCATGTCGGCCACGGCGACGAGGTATCCGGCCAGCACCGCTTCGCGGGTGCCGAGGAAGCCGGGCGAGACGTCCGCGGGCGTAAAGTCGATCAGGATGTGCCGGTCACCGGCCGCCTGGGCGCTACCGACCAGCCCCAGGCGGTTGGCGAGCCGGGTCACCAGCAGTTGCAGGTCCCGCTCCTGGCGGGTGGAGTGCTCGAGAAGCAGCGCGGAAGAGCCGTCGGTGAGCGTCACTCTGGAGACGTTCGCGCCGACGGGCTCCGGTTCGCCCACGACGCCGGGGACCACCGGTTCCCCGGGTTCCGTCCAATTGATCACGTCATCGATGGAACGCGATGGGCGAGTGCGTGCGGCGAGATCGCGTTCCACCGCAGTGATCTCGCCCGCCAGCTTGTCCGCGGCCGCCGCGTCGCCTGCCGCCAGGGCCGCGCGCTGCTTACGTTCCAGGAAGCGGAGCTCGTTTCGGCGGGCGGTGACGCACTCGTCGCGCGTGGTTCCTCCCGGCGTGTGCCTGTGCCCGCCTTCGATTCGGTGCTGGAGCACGTCGCTGATCTCGTGCAGGACGAGCCTGGCGACCTGGTCGCGGGCGACCCGGGGCGCCAGCGTCATGATGTGGGGGTCTTCAGAGGTGCCGGTGACCCCTCGTACCGTGGTCTCGCCGAGGTAGCCGCCCTCGACCGGACCCACCGTCACCGTGAAGTGCAGCTCACCCAGTATCGCGTGCCGGACGATCAGTTGCCCGCCCGGCTCCCACATGATCTCGGTGATGGCCTCGCCGAAGTCCTCGGGCGTCACTTCCCCGAGGAAGGACTGCCTGGCTTCCCGGGGTGTGAGGTCCTCGTCGTTCGGGTCAGTCCGGCCGTCCGGGATGAATCCGGAGTCGGGGTCGGGCGAGCCGTGGGTGGAGCCGCTGTGGTCCGTGTCGTCGGGTGCGGCCTTGATCGGCCAGGCCGGCGCCGGTGCCGCGGGCTGGGGCAGGGCACGCCTGGTCAGTTCGCGCCGCAACTGCTCGGCGAGGCTCGTGTCACCGTCCGCGCTGGTCCGCTCGTGCAGCGCGTGCAGGTCGATCCCGTGCTGCTCGGCCACCGCGATCAGAGCGGACGGCATGCCGGAGAAGCGCCGCCCGAATCCTCCGTCGATCTCTTGCGCCGCCAGCCGGCCGTCGGGGGTGGCGAGGTAGGTCCTGGGCGGGCCGCCCGGGAGGTGAACGGTGACCCTGACCTCCGCGTTCAGCTCTCGGGCGGCCAGTTGCGCCTGCCTGAGCTGCCCGTACGGGGGAGCGGCCAGGTCGGCGTCGAGATGGACGGGGCCCGGCCGCCTGGCGAGCTCGGCGGCCAGCCTGTGATGGTCGTCGACGCCCAGGTCGGCGAGGGACACGGGCGGGCCGGGCACGTCCCGCGCCGGTCGATCCGCGGGAGGGACGGCCGCCCGCGGGTTCTCCGCCTGCGCCGCGAGCGCCCGCAACACGTGGTCGTGGACGACCGTGTCGACGTCGCCCGTCGCGATGCGCTGCTCCACGATGGTCCGCGACGGCCGCTGGTCGGTGGCCGGATTCGACCAGACCTCGAAGCGCACGTCGTAGTCGACCCGGAACCGGACCGAGCTGCTGCGGGCCTTCTCGAAGACGCTGGTCTCGTCCCGGTTGCCGCCGCTGACCGACGAGCCGTCACCGGCCTGGTCCCGGTAGCCGGCGCTCATGCCGATGTCGGGATCGCCGGGAACCCAGGTGTTCTGGTCGTTGCTGCCGACGGTGATCCCGAGCGGGAGCGGCCGGGCTCGGTTCGAGCTCGCCGAGGTGCTCCACTGCCTGCGGTCGACCTGGCCGATTTCCTGGTTCACGTGACCTCGGGCCATCACCACGGGGTCGGACAACACCGCTCCGACGCGGACGCGCACCATCCGGCCACCCGGCATCGGCAGTTCGAGCACCATGAACCCGTCCTTGGCCGTCATGCGCTCGAAAAGGGCGTTCCTGCCGTTGCCGGACAGGAGCCGGGCGAGCGCCTTGGAGCCCTCGCGGGTGAGCTCCAGGCCCAGCGCGGCCTTCAGGCGCTGCTCGACGGCCTGGGCGAGTCCTGGCGCCCGCGTGCTCTCGACGGCGAAGTTCTCCGGCACGGGGAAGGGCCGGGGATCGGCCACGGCGGGTGCCGGCGCGGTGGCCGCGCCCGCGTGCGTGACCATGCCGGGCGGGATGATCCGGTCGATGGTGCCGGACAACTGTCTGCGGGCGGCCCGGCGCGGGGCTTCGCCCTTGCCCACCCGCCGCACCTCGACGACGAGCCTGATGCCCTGGCGCACCTCCGCCCTCGTGCCATCGGACGCCGCCACCCGCTGGATCCGGGTCTGCTGCATGTTGCTCGCGCCCGTGTTGCCGTGCCCGAGGTCGGTGCCCGCGGCGCCCGCCTCGGTGCTCTCCGACCCCTTGAAGCCGGCGCTGCCGGTCAACGCCGCCGACTCGGAGGCGTTGTCCTCCAGCATGGTGTAGAGCTGGAGGATCTGCCCGTAGTCGGAGACCTCACCCCGATACCGCGCGTCCTCACCGAGCTCGGCCCGTACGGTGATCTCGAGCGCCTCCGCGTCCCTGCCGACCCTGACGGTGTAGTCGGCGGGGGGCGAGTCCGGGTCGAGCATGCTGTCGATCTTCCCGAGCCAGGTGTTGCCGGAGAAGTCGTTCGTCAGCGCGCGCCACAGGGCGGTGTCCTGGTCGAGCGCGCCCGGAGCCACCTCCTCGACCGCCGCCACGATCTCTTCCAGCAGCTCCACCTCGCTGCCGGGCCTGTTCGCCGGATGGAGGCTTACCCCCTTGACGGTGCTCATGCCGATGGCGTCCTGGTAGGTCGGCGCGAGCGCGGCGGCCACCTCGCCGTTCTCCAGCCGCAGGGCGGCGGCTCGCAGGTTGTCCAGAACGTGAGGATGGAACTCCGTCCGGCGCAGCATGCGCTCGATGGTCTCGGAGTCCGTTTCGCCGGGCCGTCCAGGCGGCACCCCGGGCGGCATCAGGTCGACCAGCCTGTCGGTGGGGAACATGCCGAGGAGCGCGGCGAGCGCCCTGCCCACGCTGTGCTCCGAGGTGAGCGGGACACCGGGCACGGCGGTGAGGCCCGGCGACTCGGCCCTGGCCTGCGCCAGGTCCTGCAGGTACCGGTCCATGAACCTGACCGCGACCCGGCGGCTGAGCTTCAGGTTGCCGTTCATCAGCCGTTCGGCCGCGTCGGCGACCTGGTGCAGGGGCAGCCGCACCTCGCCGCTCGCGTACAGGTCGAGCGCGTCACGTTCGGCGAGCAGGTAGACGACGGTGCCCTTGTCCGGTTGTGTCGTCCTCGCGTCGGCGCCGGAGCCCACGGTCAGCTCGGGGGTGACGTCCATCACGAAGGCGTACTGCTTGCCCGTGTCGATGCCCAGCCGCTCGGGACCGGCGATGATCTTCTGCTCGAGTGCGGTCGTCCGTCCCCATGAGACCCCCGCGCCCTCGTCGGTGCCCCCCTTCGTGGTGACCGGCACGTTCAGGCCGCCCCCTGCGCTGCGGGGCCTGGACTGCCGGCCGGAGCTGCTGTGGGAGCCGAGCGTGAGGTTGATGTCGCCGACCAGCACGTCCGTGGCGGACAGGAATCGGGACTCGCCCCGCCTCAGGTGGAGGGAGACCGGCTGGTGCCGGGCCGCCCCGGCCGCCGTCCGGGTGTCCACCCCGGTCCGGTGACCGGTGGAGAACACCTCGCGGTGGCTGATCAGCCCGCGTACGTTGAAGAACGCCGCGAGGTGCTGGAACTCGGGGGAGTCGCGGCCGAGCGACTTGGCGAGCTTGTTCGCGGCGGCCGTCGCGATGTCGCCGACGTCGAGGTGGGCGACCGTGGCCAGCCGGAACGCCCGCTCCGAGGTGGGATGACGCGGGCTCTCCGGCCTGGGGTGCCCGTCCGCGGACGGCGCGAGAGGGAGCAGATCGGCGGGAAGCAGGACCCGCGCGTCGCCGGTCTGTCCCTCCGCCACGGTCTGCATGAGGTTCGGGCCGGTCAGCCGATCGACGCGGACGGTGTGCGGGACGCGGAAGACCGCGGTCTGCCCGAGGCCCTCCATGAGCTTCACCTGGTTGACGGTGCTGCCCGTGGTGTGCTCCCCGAAGCTGCCCCGGCCGGCGTCGAGGCCGCCGCTGTATCCTCCGACTCCGCCGGGCGCGTTCTTCAGCCCGGCTTCGCCGTGGATCCCGAGCCCGGCCGACGTGCCCTGGTTCCGGGCCGAGGTGTAGGTGTCCGAGCCGATGTCCAGCGTCACCACGCGCTCGGCGGTCGACACCCCCTCGTAGACGGCGTTGTCGAAGTCCTGCTCCAGCTTGATGCGCAGGGTGTAGTGCTCGGCCGTGAGGCCGGTCCTGTGGTGCACCAGGTTGATGAGCAGGCCCTCCTGGGCGGCCTGGTCATAATCGGTCTCCAGGCGTTCCGCGGAGAACTGCTCGGCGACGAGCTGCTCGTTGGCCATCTGACTCGCCCTGAGCCACGGGTCCATGGAGTAGTCGGGGACGCCGTTCTTGAGCTTGGGCAACACGCCCTTGTCACGCAGATAGTCCTCGACCTGGGCCCGGACCTGGTTCATGCCGGTGACCTGCTGAACCAGTGCCGGGCCCGCGCCGCGGGTCTGTCCCGGATCGCTGCCGAGCCAGGTGGGCAGCACGCCGGTTCTCCCGGGCGGGGCGACCTTGACGGGGTCGCCGCGGAGCACGATGGATCCGTCCGCGTTCCGCCCGATCTCCGCCTTGGTGTCGACCGGCAGTCCGTAGCGGTAGGCATCCGGTTCGGTCATGCGGAACAGTCCGGTGCTCGGGTCGGAGACGAGAGTGATCGGTGGCTGCCCGTCCACCTGGATCGTCACCGTGTGGACCATGTTCAGCAGATAGCTCTGGGTTTGGCCATCCCATGCCTGCACGCCCGGATGGAGGGACGCCGCGGTCTCGCTGGTGCTCGTGGAACCCGCTCGGTCCAGGTTGCCGCCGAAGGTGCCCTTCACGACGAGCTCGGGGGTCGCTTGCTGCTCGTGCGACTTCGTGGTGGCGCCCACGTCCGCTCCGAGGCCCTTGTCGTGGCTGTTGGAACGGCTCTGGCCCGCGATGGAGGATCCGGTCCGATGCCGCTCCTGGCGTTGCCTCACGGTGCCGCCGACGAGGGTGCCCCCGGGAAGCACGGCGGTGCGTACGGTCACCGTGGCCCTGGCCCGGCCGTGCACGGTGATGGTCCGGCGGAGCCCCGACGGATTGTTGACGGCCTCGCCGAGGTAACTGGGCAGATCCTCGGTGAACGTCGTGAGGACCTGGCTCCGGGCGACAGGACTGAGCCTGAGCCCGGCCTCCTCGATCAGCCGGACCGCGTCGTCGGCCAGCGTGATCAGGCCGGTCATGCCGGTGACGACGTGTTCGGGCAAGGGAGTCTGCTGCCGTTCCTCCTTCGGGAGCTGGAGGACGGGCTTCGGAGGGTCGGTGAGGTAGGCGTGCGCGATCCACACGTTCTGCCGCGCGGACTCGCTGTCGGCGGGCAGCTCACGCGTCACCGAGTGGCCGGACGCCGTGCGCAGCTCCACCTCCCAGCTCGCCCTGGCGCTGAACATGGCGGCCATGCCGCGGTTGTCCTCGACGTTGCCGCCCACCCAGTTGTTCTGGGCCGAGGTGGTGACGGAGCGACCGTCGTCCCAGCCGAGCCTGAGCCTCAGTACGCCGTGCTCCGCGATCTGACGGGCGGTCTCGAACGGCAGGAACCGCAGCATCCCCCTGACGGTATCCATCAGGTCCCGGTCGAAGTCGAGCCCGCGGGGCATCCGACCGGTCACGGACGATCTGCCGCCGCCCTGCCTCAGCCGGCCGTACATGGTCTCGGAGTGCGTGCCGCCGGGCCTGGCCACCTCCATGAGGTCGTCCAGCGTCAGTTTGATCCGCAGCTCCGTGCCGGTGGCCACGTTCAGGCGCAGGAGCAGGCCGTCCTCCGAGACCACGCCGCGGAAGGCCTGGCGGATCGCGTACCTCAGCTCCTCCTGGGTGAGCTGTGTGGCCACCCCCTCCTGCCTGAGCATGTCGTTGACCAGCTCGGTCAGCACGGGCAGGTTGGCGATCGGCCCCGCCGCGTAGCTCGCCAGCAGAGCGTGCGCCGACGGCAGCACCGCCCGGCTCGCCGATTCGTAGGCGTCCCTCCGGCTCCTCAGCTCGTGCATGGCGGACTCGACCTGCAGCGTCTTGGGCTTGTCCGGCCTGTTCACCCTGTTCAGGGCGGCGAGCGTGGCATAAGCGGCTTCGAGCGCGTGGTCGGCGGCCGCGGCGGCGGCCTCGTACCGCTCGGCCATGCGGGTGTGGTGCTGGGCGATCGACAACGCGGTCATGGCGTCCAGCTCAGCCCGGCGAGTGCGTTCGGGCGCGCTGTCGTCCAGGTTCCGGCCGTGAAGGGCCGCCTGGTGCAACGCCTCGAAAACCTTCTCCCGCGCGATCCAGGCGTTGTGCCGGTGCTCGAGGCCGAGCTCGAGGTTGTGCTGGCGGGCGACCTCCAGCGCCCTCTCCTCCTCGTGGATCTCCCTCCTGAGCTGCGCCAGCGGGCTGAACGGCGGCTGTGACAGCCGGGGGAGAGCGGGCGGTGTCGCGGGCGGCAGCGCGGCGACGGCCTCCTGATACGTCCTCAGGGCCGCGGTGGCCGCGTCCGCGTGGGCCGCCAGCGTGACGTGGTCGACGGGAACTCCCGTGATCACGTCGTCCAGCAGGCCGTCGAGCTCCCGGAGAACGTTGCGCGCGGCGATCGCCAGCCGCTCGGCCCCCTCGTGCAGCTCGCCGATCCGGCCGAGATCCGCCGCGGTGGCCTGCCACGTCCGCGCGCCGTCCAGGTCGCTCCTGGCCAGGGCGTCCGCCGCGAGGGCGTACGCCCCGCCCGCCGACTCGTTGTAGGCACGTACCGTCGCGCGCTGAGCGGCGACGACCCCGCCGAGCGCCTCGACGGTGGCGCGCAGCGTCAGGGCGGTGGCCTGGCGGGCGGTCAGATGTCCGCGGAGGTCGGCGTACAGCGCGAGGATGTCCTGGGCGCCGCGGGCGCCGGCCGACTGCTCCTGCGCCGCGACCCGGCGGTAGTGCTGCTCGTAGGTGGCGCCCAGGCGGCGCAACTGCGCGGCGAGCACCTCCGGCGGGCCGATCGCGATGCGACGCGCCCGAACCGTCTCGTCGAGGAGCAACCCGTAGACCTCGGCGGCGTGCACCGCCGAGGCCGCCGCGGCCTGCCGCTCGGCCGCCGTGCCCGGCGACCGCGACGCCGGG